>NZ_JAFLMX010000202.1:0-19604 GCF_017849675.1 Alteromonas sp. AO-Serp | reverse complement strand
CCGCCGATTCGCTGGCGAGTAAGTGCCATCGTCGTGTTTTGTGAGGCGTTGATATCTCTCATACGCATTACGCGCACTGCCGCCGTCTTGAGTAAACTGCCACAGCTTATCGAAATCATCTCTATCCAACCATTGATATGGCGTGGCGGTAAGTATCTCTTGATACAAGGTATCTGGGCTATCAGCCCTACTACACAAGCAGTTCAATATAAATTGCGGGACAATGTCCAGTGCCCCTGGCTGTGGGCATTCCCCGTCTAGCTCCCCTTTTTCAATAGCGGAGATCGCCGCCTGACATTCCAGCGCTTCAAAACGGTTTGCCGGTACGAGCAACGCTTCACTTGGCTCGTCGAGCCTGTGGTTTGCTCGCCCTATCCTTTGCAGCAGCCTGCTTACACCTTTAGGTGCGCCAACTTGTATGACCTTGTCTACATCACCCCAGTCGATACCTAACTCCAAGGCCGACGTACATACAATTGCCCTCAGCATGCCGCTTGCCATCATGGCTTCGGTCTTACGACGCTGCTCTTTGCTCAAGCTGCCGTGATAAAGGGCAATGGGTAGCGCAGCCTTGTTTGCCTCCCACAGCATTTGAAACAACAGCTCTGACTGAGCTCGCGTATTCACAAAAACCAGCGTGGTTTTCGCGTTTTCAATAGCCTGATAAATATCATCGATGGCGTAGCGAGCCATAAAGCCGCCAAAAGGCATGCGCGCTTTAGAGTGCAGCATTTCCACCTTAGGTTTTTCACCCGCTTTCACTTTTACAATATTAGCTACACCGTCACTGCCAGCCAGCCACGCACCTAGCGTTTCGGGAAAAGCGACGGTGGCTGATAAGCCAATACGCTTACAATGCGGTGATAGAACGCTTAACCGCGCGAGGGCGAGTGAAAGAAAGTCACCGCGCCTGTTGGCCATTAAACTGTGCGTTTCGTCGATGATCACGCGTTTAAGCTTGCCAAAAAGCTTGTCGGCATCGGCGTAGCTCAACATCAGCATGAGCGATTCTGGTGTGGTAAGCAGGATGTTAGGCGGCTTTTTACGTTGACGCTGGCGCTTGTGTGAGGGCGTATCGCCTGTGCGTGTTTCTGCCGTTATCGGCAGCGCCATCTCTTCAATGGGCTGTAACAAATTACGATGAATATCTTGCGTGAGTGCTTTCAGCGGTGATATGTAAAGGGTATGTAGGCCGTTGAACCCTCCCTTTTCTTTTCCTTTTGTTGCCTGTTTGTTTATTGTTTTTATTTCGGCTTGTTCGCTGGTTCCGGTCTTCTTAACAAGCTCCTGGTTTTCCGAAATCTCAGCAAGTTCACTCGTACCGAATGCCTCAGCAAGCTCGCTCATACTAAATGTCTCTGCAAGTTCGATTAGGCTAGGTAAAAAGCCAGACAGGGTTTTGCCAGCGCCGGTTGGCGCAATCAATAATGTACAGTCATGCTGGTCTTTCTCCACCAGCATGGTGTGTTGATAATCGCGTAGTTGCCAGCCTTTTTGTTCAAACCAATGGGCAAAGACTGAAGGAAGTGAAGTCATTGATGGTTCTTGTTAATACTTTTAGCACTTATACGGCAAAACCTTGGTTAGGTTTACTTGTCACGCCTTACGATAGGTGCACAATGTAATCATCCTCAGCGCGTTTAATGTTTAGATACACTTTTCACTTCGACCCCATGCATTTTCTTAGCGTAAACTTCAGCGCAGAGTTTTTGACCTTCTTATGCTTCACGAATTAGCGATTTTCTTACAAGGACCGTACATGCGAATTCATTCAATAGACGCCGTTAGAGGTTTAGCCATTCTTGGCATCTTATTCATGAACATTACGTTTCACCAAAACGGTTACGCTAACTATGCATTTTTTGAAGAGCCGCTATTATCAGACACGGTTATTTCACTTTTTAATACGCTGTTTTTGGATGGACGATTTCGCTCTCTGTTCTGCTTGCTGTTCGGTGCAGGTCTGGCAATTCAATTTGAGTCCTGCGAAAAGCGCGGACACCATTTTTTAGATTTCTCACAAGCCAGACTTAAGTGGCTTTTTGTATTTGGGCTACTGCATGGCGTATTTATTTTCAGCGGCGACATTTTGCTTTATTACAGCCTGTTCGCATTTTTTATTTTAAAACACTTCACGCTCCCTCAAGATGAACTCAAAAAGAAAAGTATTCATTACCTTATTGTGGGAAGCGCAATTATGTTAGTTGGTGGGCTCGTCATGGCGTTTGTGTTCGACATGGGGGCTGAACTGCCAACACGACCCAGTGAAACATTTAACGAAGAAGTGGCCTTGTGGCAAAGCGGCTACTTAACGCAACTTGGTATTCAAGCATCGTTTATGCTGTCTACGGTTATTGTCGCGCCATTCACTATGCTGTGGCAGTCTATGGGGCTTATGATGTTTGGCGCTTATTTGTATAGGGCAGGCTTTTTCAATCACGGCTTCTCGTCACTACTATTTAAGAAGTTAGTATTAGTTGCCATCGTCACATCCATCATTACTGCACTTCCGCAATTTTTATTCGAACAGGTAACATTAGATGTGATTCCCATGTTCACTAGCATTCCAGCCATTTTCTGTGCTTTGGTATACGCTCACGTATTGATAAACATAAGACATACTGCGGCGTGGTGGTATCAGTCGCTTATAAACTGCGGCAAAGTTGCACTCACGCTCTACCTAACCCAATCAATAGCACTCGCTGTGCTATTTCGCATCGTCATGCCCGCTTATTTTCCAAACTTTATTTACAGCGTGACGTTGCTTGATTTGCTTCTGGTCACCATTGCCTTCACCGCAGTACAAGTTATTTTGGCGAACGCCATTACTAAGCACTTCAACCAAGGTCCCTTTGAAGCCCTATGGCGAAAAATGTATTTGCGCAGTTTTCACAAAAAGCAAAAATTGAAACATGATGAGAAAGAACAGCTCACCTACATGGATGAAGTATAAAAAAGGGCCTGTGAAAAATAAGGCCCTCGTCCACTTGAGTGGCGTATTAGAATCTAAATGTTCCTAACAACGTAGCCGAGCCCAACTGATTCTCGTCGGTATCATAGCCTAAGCCAAATTCGATAGATGAATGCGGGTTGAACCAGAAGTGTGTGCCTAGTTCAATCACGTTGTCAGAGCCTATGACCTCATTACTCTCGTGAATGTAAGTAACGCCTACGCTCCAATCAGGACGGAAATAATAATCTGTATCTAGCTCAATGGAGAACTCGCCATCAAACTGTGTCGCTTTCAATTTAGTGTCCCAGCCTGGAGAAAACTTACCAGCGCGCTGGCCAAAGCTTGTATATCGAGCAAATGCACTGTAGCTAAATTCAGAATCTGAACGCTCCTCGCTAACGCCAACATCAATGGAACTGAAAAGTTCTTCATTTAGATGAAAGTACTCTACGCCGACGCCGTATTCCCAATTTTGGTTCGCAAACGTAGATACCTCTACGGCATAGCGATTTAATGTTTCGTCAAAATATCTATTGTCGTTGGTTACACGCCCGTAACGCCCTCGAATTACCAGTGTATTTGAATAAAACCATTCTCCTCGAACATTTACGCTGTCGATGTTATCTATACCAAAATAATCCACAGAAACATTGTTCTTTCTTTGAAGGTAGGGGCTAATCGACCAAGGTTGCTGGTCTATATTCACTGATTCAAAATAGTGGCGGTAACTTGCACCAATAAAGTTGTCGTCGGCATCACGTACATCAGAAAATCCTAACGCAATTTCATGCTGAATATCAGTTGATTGGGCAAACACAGGAAGGGTTGAAACAGCTAGTAAACAAGCGCTCAAACGCAGCATTAGGCAATATCCTTATTTATAGTGAGCATCCAAAAAAAGCTCTTTTTCTAGTAGGCGTTGAAGTTAAATTAAAAGGTCGTGTAGTGCAATAGTTGACAGCATATCGACATATTTTGTGACAATTCGTAAAGCCAACTAGTTCAGCACACATATTGAGTTATTGGTCTTGCATACTTCAAGTGGTCGTTTTAAGGGAGTGAATACGTAGTAACAAGCATTCTCTAATTTGCAGGTATGGTAATTAGTGCACCCATCAACATGGCTAAAAACTGATGATACTGGCTTGTATTGTGAACCCGGTGAGTTTTACATTGACCCCATGAATGAAGTCGCCACCGCGCTTGTCACCCACGGGCACGCAGACCATGCACGGGCAGGTCATCACAGTGTATTCGCAAGTTCAGAAACACTGGCAATTATGAAAACCCGATACGGTGAAGATATGGCTATCCACCAGCACGCTGTAGCAATGGGTGAAGCCGTCAATTTTAACGATGTAAGAGCCACATTTTATCCTGCTGGCCATATTCTTGGGTCTACACAAATTCTTATTGAATATGCAGGCTACCGAGTTGTGGTTTCAGGCGACTACAAACGTCGCCACGATCCTACATGCCCACCGTTTAAGGTTGTTCCATGCGATGTATTGATTACCGAAGCCACCTTTGGGCTTCCTGTCTTTAAGCACCCGCCCATTGAACATGAAATTGAAAAGCTCCTTCATTCGTTACGGGTGTTTCCAGAACGATGCCATTTAGTAGGCGCTTATGCGCTGGGCAAATGTCAACGGGTGATATTGGCGCTGCGCGAGGCGGGTTACGCCAAGCCAATTTACTTACACGGTGCGCAGCTAAAATTGTGCGATCTATACAAGCAATTAGGAATAGACTTAGGCGAGTTAATTCCGGTGTCTGAGGTCGCGGATAAAAAAACGTTAGCCGGTGAGATAATCATTGCTCCCCCTTCTGCACTTGCCGATAGGTGGTCGCGAAGCTTACCTAATGTACGCCCTGTTGTAGCATCTGGCTGGATGCAAATTCGCGCTCGCGCTAAGCAAAAAAATGTCGAGCTACCGCTTATTATCTCTGATCATTGCGACTGGCCTGAATTGCTGCAAACCATTGAAGAAGTTAACCCGAAAGAAGTGTGGGTGACTCATGGCAGAGAAGATGCGCTGATGTATCAGGCAGAGAAAATGGGGTATAAAGCCAGAGCGCTATCGCTAGTTGGTTATGATGAAGATGAGCAAGGAGGCGACTAGTGGAAGCATTCAGTCACTTACTTGAACAGCTGTATTTCACGTCTGGAAACAAAGCCAAGGCGCAGCTGATTGCCGACTACATTGCCAATGCGCCAGACCCCGATCGTGGATGGGCTATTGCTGCTATGGCAGGCACATTAAGATTCGACTTCTTTAAGCGAAACACGGTAAAAAAGCTTATTTCCGAACATACCGACCCTGCGCTTTTTGCTATGAGCTATGACTATGTGGGTGAGGTTAGTGAAACCGTGGCTCATTTATGGCCATATAGCGAGCCTTCAGATTCACTACCCACGCTTACCGAGGTGGTAGAAACCTTTACGTCTATAAGTAAGCAGAAAGTTTCTGCCACACTAGCTCACTACCTAACGATAATGACGCCTGCCCAACGCTGGGCGTTACTAAAATTAGGCACCAGAGGCCTGCGTATAGGCGTTTCGGCACGCTCTATAAAACAGATATTGGCCGACTATGGCAATAAAGACATTAAAGAAGTTGAGACACTTTGGCACGCGATTACCCCGCCTTATGTCGATATGCTTGGTTGGCTAGAAGGAAAAGTCGACAAGCCTGATATTAAAAATGCCGTCACCTTTCATCCAGTTATGCTTTCTCACCCCATTGAAGATAGCGATATCAAGGCATTCACCAAGAACACGTGGCAAATTGAGAACAAGTATGACGGCATTCGTGTGCAGCTTGTTGTTAAGTCAAATAACCCTATCAACGATAAGGCTCAGAACGGTAGTGGGGCCGATGGCGATAAGCCCCAAAAAGCCCTTTTCTCCCGCACTGGCGATGATATTAGCCACTCATTCCCTGATCTGCTTGAGTCTATAAGTGGCAATATGGTGCTAGATGGAGAACTACTGGTTATCCATAATGCAGAACCTGGCTTTCACCCATCTGAAGAATCGACTGCCCAAAGTGCAGCTAGTCAACGCACGAGTAGTGATAAAAGCGGTAAACAAGCTTCATCTGCCACACAGCCTAATGTGGATACCTTTAATGCCCTCCAGCAGCGCCTTAATAAAAAGAAACCGAGCAAAGCGTTACAGTCTTCCGCCCCGGTTGGACTAATCGTTTACGATGCTTTAGTGCTTAATGGTGAAGATCTAACAGAAAAAACACTAAAAGCGCGGCGCCACTACCTTGAAGAATGGTTTAGCAAAACGAATAACAGCCGTTTATTTCTTTCTGAAACACTCAATGCCACCTCCCCCGAAACTTTGCGCCAGCTTCACACCCAAGTATGCCAAAATCGTGCGGTAGAAGGGCTGATGATAAAGCGCTTAGATAGTCATTATGTACCTGGCAGGCCTAAAGGCCAGTGGTTTAAATGGAAGCGCGATCCGCTAGTTGTGGATGCGGTAATGATGTATGCGCAGCGCGGGCACGGTAAGCGCTCCAGCTTTTATTCTGATTACACGTTTGGCGTTTGGGAGGACAGTCAGCTTCTGCCTATCGGAAAAGCATATTCTGGGTTCACCGATGAAGAGCTTAAAAAACTGGACAATTGGGTAAGGCGCAATGCCGTAGGACGGTTTGGCCCGGTAAGAGAAGTGAAAAAAGAGCTAGTGCTTGAAGTGGCTTTCGACGCTGTACACCCTTCATCTAGGCACAAATCAGGGGTCGCGCTGCGCTTTCCCCGTATGCATAGAATTCGTTGGGACAAGCCCGCGAGTGAAGCTGATACGTTAGCGAATGTAAAAGCATTAATAGAAGGATAAGCCCATCAAAAATCCTTTCTTAGTCGTGTAAAATCGCAGAGAATAGGGCGAGATAGAAATAAGGTTTACACCTTAAGAAAATAAAACAATAGGAAATCGCCATGCCTAAGGCTAGTGAAATTAAAAAGAATAACACTGTGGTATTTGACGGAAAAACTTGCATAGTGCGAGACATTGAACGCTCTGTCCCTCAAGGTCGTGCAGGCGGTAGCATCTATCGTATGCGCATGTACGATGTGGTAACAGGTGCCAAATACGATGAAACGTTTAAAGACTCAGATACCCTAGATATGGCTGACTTAATTCGTCGCCCTGCTATGTTTTCGTATATTGATGGCGAAGAATATGTATTCATGGATAAGGAGGACTACACCCCCTATCACTTGAACAAAGAAAGCATTGAAAACGAAGCCTTGTTCATTAACGAGGAAACTGACGGCATTCAAGTTGTTATTGTTAGCGAAGTGCCTGTTGCCCTGGACTTGCCTATGAGCGTAGAACTTGAAGTAGTTGAGACCGACCCGTCAATTAAAGGGGCATCGGCGACTTCTCGTACTAAACCCGCTACGCTTTCAACCGGGCTTGTGGTGCAGGTGCCAGAATACATCAGTACAGGCGAGTGGATAAAGGTCAACACCGAGGAACGTAAGTTCCAAAGCAGAGCCGATAAGCACTGAGCTGAGTTAACTTATTAAATTAACCTGCCATCGACGCTTGTTAAGCTCTAAAATGGCAAAAAAGGGTTCATATCGAACCCTTTTTTAATTGCCTTGAAATCAGTTTTGAAAACGTTGTTCAACGCCTTTTACTTTGCGATATCAGCCTGTGTAGGCAGCGCACTAAATGCACCGTACTGCGTGACCGTGTAAGCTCCGCAACGAATAGCAAATTCAGTCGCTTCGCTAACGTTTTCAAAGTTTTCTACCCATGCACCAAACTCATCGGTGCTCTTCACTTTGGTAGAAAGGAAGTAAAGGAACCCACCGATAAATGAATCGCCTGCTGCAGTCGTGTCTTTTACATCCATTTTGGGTGACGCTAGCGTGCCGCTAAACGACTTTGTAATATAGTGAATTGGCTCACCACCATCAGTTACCAATACAACTTTAACGCCGCTATCAAGCCATTGCTGAACTTTTGTATCGGCATTTTCTTCGCCATAAAGCTCTGCTAACTCTTCACGGCTTGCCTTAAGTATAGAAACTTTCTTTGCTGCTTCATCAATACGTGTCGGCGCATTTGCAGTGTCATCCCAAAATGCTGGGCGATAATTAATGTCTAAACACACCATCATGCCGTTTTCCTTCGCCTTGTTTAAAATAAACTCGGTGCCAGGAATAAGTTCAGGGCCTGAAATTGAACCTGAACAGAAGTGAAGCACTGTATTTTTGTCGCAATCAATTGTCGACAAGTCTTGCTCTGAAATATGTTTATGTGCGGCATTATCAACATAAAAATCAAACGAACGCTCGCCGTCTTCGTCTAAGTTCACAAATGCCAGCGCCGTATTACCTTCCTGTGTAGTCCACACAAAGTCCGTATTTACTTTGTAGTGCTCAAGCATTTCTTTAAGAAAGGCGCCAAAGGTATCGTCACCTACCTTTGATACCATTGCACTCTCTCCACCCAGCTGAGCAACAGCAACCGCTACGTTAGCAGGTGCACCGCCAGCATAAGGCTGAAAAGGCTTCATTGCCGGTATGTTACCATCTTTGGGCGCAGCACCTTGGCTTAACATATCAATGAGTACTTCACCTAAACACAAAATTTTCATACCAGCCTCTCTTAACAAAATTTAAAAATTGCAGCTTACCTATGCACAGTTCGCACAAGGTTAACGAATCGTTAATTAATTGGGGCATAGTATTGTCGAAAGCACAAATTAAATCAACCTGATTGATTTAACATTTTGCGTAAAAATCAATGGGTGTGATAGGGTTGTCGTAGTACTGTCGAATAAAGTTATGTCGGAACAAGTACCTACACCATTTCTTAAATTTGATACACGGCTAGGTTGTTATTACACTCTAGCTTCTTAAAACGATAGATTGTAAATACATTGAATAAAGAATCGGCCT
Source organism: Alteromonas sp. AO-Serp (assembly GCF_017849675.1). Taxonomy (NCBI): domain Bacteria; kingdom Pseudomonadati; phylum Pseudomonadota; class Gammaproteobacteria; order Alteromonadales; family Alteromonadaceae; genus Alteromonas; species Alteromonas sp. AO-Serp. The sequence continues at coordinate 10,720 of NZ_JAFLMX010000202.1, read as the reverse complement.
TTCACCTACCATCACAGAAAGCACCTACATTGCTTGATAGCCGCTCAGCGAATGAACGGGATATTCTTACCCTAATTCGCCAACGTTCTTCATTACCTAAAGCTGAAATAGCCCAATTAACAGGGCTGTCTGCACAATCAGCGACAGTGATCATTAAAAAACTAGAGGCTGACGGCCTAGTAAGGCGACTAAAGCCAATCAAAGGCGGTGTAGGCCAGCCCAAGGTGCCGTTTGGTCTAAATGAAAGCGGCGCGTTTGGTATAGGGCTGAAAGTAGGTCGACGAAGTTTCGATATGACGTTACTCGACTTAAAAGGCAATGTAAGAGCAACACTTCACGAGAAGTTTGCCTACCCGACCGTAAGCAACCTGCTTACCTTTGCAAAACGTGCTTTCAACGTATTAATTAAAAATTTGGATGCCGACCAACAGCGCCTGATCCGAGGTTTAGGCGTTGCTATGCCCTTCGAAATTTGGAGCTGGGCAGAAGAAGCCGGCGCCCCAAAAAATGAATTGGAAGAGTGGAGAGAGTTTAATCCACAAGCCGCGTTGGAAGATTTATTATCACTGCCTGTTTTTATAAAAAATGACGCTGGAGCAGCGTGCAGCGCAGAGATGTCGTTCGGTAATCCCCAAAACTACAGTAGTTTTCTTTATATCTTTGTTGGCACATTCTTAGGTGGTGGCCTAGTTCTCAATAACCAGTTAGTTAATGGAAAAACAGGCAACGCTGGGGCCATTGGCTCTTTGCCCTTTTACAATGGCAGTACACAAAGCCAGCTAATAACCCAGTCTTCACTTTATTTGCTGGAAAGAAAGCTAAACGACGCTGGGCACAACGGTCAGCATATTTATGAATCGCCATCCCACTGGTCTTGTGACACGCGCTCAATAGAAGACTGGTTAAGCGAAACCGCCAGAGGATTGGCCTTTGCGACTCAATGTGCAATGAGCTTGTTAGACCTAGACGGCGTAATCATAGATGGCGCAATTCCTGATGATGTCAAAAACGCATTGGTCGCGCATACGCAAAGCGCGATGGAGACGCTTGATATGCGTGGCCTTGCTCAGGTACACATAAGCGAAGGTCTTGTAGGCAGAAAAGCGCAATCCATTGGAAGTGCAAACCTAGCCCTTCAGGCAAATTATTACTAGCCATCTCACATCTCAAAAGGTTTGGCTTTGGGCAGTATGAAAGAAGGAATGCATGACATTTTAATTTTAGATGGCGGCATGGGGCGAGAGCTGAAAAAGACAGGTGCGCCCTTTAAGCAGCCAGAGTGGTCAGCACTGGCACTAATGCAAACACCTGAATTAGTAAGTGATGTGCACAAACGTTTTCTTGAAGCTGGTGCCTGCGTTATTACCACTAACGCCTATGCGCTTGTACCTTTTCATATTGGGGAAAATACATTTAGGGAGCAGGCTTTTACTCTGGCTCAGAGTGCGGCCGAACTCGCTCGAGGCGCAGTAAACGCACTAAAGAGCGATGGTGACAATAAGCGATTTGTCGCGGGTAGCGTTCCTCCGGCTTTTGGTTCTTACCGCCCAGATTTATTTGATGCAACCCGTGTAGCCGACATTCTCACACCGCTTATTAAAGCGCAGGAGCCCTACGTTGATGTTTGGTTGATTGAAACTGCAAGCTCGGTAGAAGAAGCTGAAGCCGTGGTATCACTTATAAAACAGCACTCTACACTGCCTTTATGGCTGTCATTTTCCGTTAGTAATCGAGAAACATCTAACGAGCCTGTGACATTGCGCTCTGGTGAGCCGCTAAGTGAGATAGCGCCAATATTGAGCGAAGTACAGAGCGTACTTTTCAATTGCTCGCAGCCGGAAGAGATGGAAGACGCTATTTCAATAACGCGAAGTTTAAATGCTTCGATTAATATTGGCGCTTATGCAAATAGCTTTTCTGAGAGAAAACGTACACACGCGGCCAACGCGCTACTTTCCGAAATACGTGACGATATAACCCCCGCCCGCTATGTTGAATACGTTAAGACTTGGGTAGCTGCTGGCGCAACTATCATCGGGGGCTGCTGTGGTATCGGCCCTGAGCATATTAAAGCCATCAGCGACGTTTTTGGTCAAAAAAGCACTAAATAGACGGGGCTAGCTTCACAGCGCAAAGTCCTGTGTTTCGCCCTTTTGTGGAATAAAACGCGGCATCGGTTCTGATGGATGGAGAGACGACAAAGTGCCCCGCTCAATTCGCTATCGATGTAGTGATTTTGGCACGCTGATATCTATTGTTCGACAAGGACTGGCCTTGGCCTACGTGCCTGACTTCATAGCAAAAAGCCATAACCTTACTAGCGTCGATGTATTAGGTTATAACTTTTATCATACGGAGCACTTCGAACTTGTTTACAAACCTAGCATGGCATCGGGATGGCTAAATCGGTTTGTCGACTCAGTTAAAAGCGCTATTTCGTAACAACATTTTTAGCCCCTTTGATCAGTGCTTCTCTGTCAATTTTATTAGGGACTTCCACTCCACGCCGTGCGGCTGGCCTCGCTTCAATACTGTTTTTCCAACGGGTTAAGTTGTCTAACCCTTCTATGCTTACACCAGACCATTCATAGGTACGCACCCAACACCAGTTCGCCATGTCAGCAATACTGTAGTCGTCGACCAAATACTCTCGATTTTCTAGCCTCCCATCAAGCACAGTAAATAGGCGGCGTACTTCGTTCTGATAACGTGCTATCGCCACTGGAATTTTTTCTTCTAGGTAGCGGTGGAACACATTAGCTTGGCCCATCATTGGGCCTATGCCTCCCATCTGAAACATGACCCACTGTAAAACCTGGCTTTTTCGCTTTGCGTCGGTGGGTAAAAACATACCGCTTTTTTCTGCGAGATAAATCATGATAGCGCCAGACTCAAACACGATGTGACCCTCGGCTTCTCTATCCACAATTACCGGAATACGGCCATTGGGGTTCATCGCCAAAAATTCAGGAGTTTTCTGCTCTCCCTTCATCAGGTTTACGGCATGGGCGGTGTATTCAAGCCCCATTTCTTCAAGCGCTACCGACGCTTTCCAACCGTTCGGTGTGGCTGCGGTGTATAAATCTATCATTAGGCTCTTGCACTCTCTCTGTTACTTACCGCCTCATACCAGCGCGCCAGATTGACATGCTCGTCAGTCATACGAATTTTTACCACACGGGCGAAATCCATAGCGCATAACGCGGTTATATCAGCAATAGAAAAGGTGTCACCAGCAATAAACTCTTTAACACCAAGTCGACGCTCTAAAATGTTCAAATATTTCGACGCATTGATACCCGCTTCCTTACCAAATTCAGGAACTGGCGTCATACGATCTTTAAAGTAACCTGTAGTATGTTGAAAACACATACCAATTTGCATCATAAACGCGAACTCTACTTGTCGTTGCCACATAGAAATAGTCGCTTTTTCAACGGGCGTTGTTCCCATTAGCGGTGGCTCTGGCTGCAGTGCTTCAAAATACGTACAAATGGCATCGGTTTCGGCAATACAGGTGCCGTCATCAAGCTCTAAAATAGGTATCTTTCCCAGCGGGTTCTTCGCGCGCATTTCCGCAGTTAGATTTTCACCCTTTTGAATGTCGACCTGAACGTAGTCAACGTCAATGCCCTTCTCAGCCAAAAACATTCGTACTCGACGTGGGTTGGGCGCAGTCTTCGTTTCGTAGATTTTCATAATAATGATTACGGGCCTTATGGTGATTAGTCAGGAATTGTAATAACCCAAGATTAGTAACTGTGCAGTACGCTTTCAAATCACTCTGTATATGACTCATACTATTCAGCGCCTTTATGGTTATACCTCTGTATTTTTCGCAGATAATTAACCAGTTGCAGGTCTTGAACCAGCTCTATCTAGATGCTGCTACAGCGCTGTGAGTACTTTAAGACGCTTTATTTCATTGTCAGTAAAATGGGCAGATTGATACTCTTGCAGTGCTTTTTCTATTGCGTTTGAATCAAGAGATTGCTGAGCCAAGTTATCGCGGAATGTTTTGTATTCGGCAATTCTGTTTTGCCACTGAGCTTGTTGTGCCCATGTTTTGGAAAAGCGTTCTGCAACTTCGCTACCAAATTCAGCCGCCACTGCGTTATAGCGATCGTTAATAGTGCTGTGGTTGTTTTTTATTTCGTTTATTCGATGCATATTAAGCGTGGGCTGGAAGGCTTCACGTTCGGCGGAGTTTCCCGCTTTAATTGACTCGACGATAAGGGCCTTTCTTTCGTCTCTGGATAAGGTGTTTTCTTGGGCAACACTTAAACGTGCTAGCGCCGCCTCGTCTACCTGCGCTTCTTGACTAAACAGATAGTGGTATTCAGTATTATTAAAGTAAGTTCGTCTAATTTCCTCTCGCTCATCTAGCTTAAACGACACATCCTGCAAGCTGTGACTGGCAAGGTCGACGTCCAATTCAACCAAAGACAGCGCTACTTTGTAATCGACATACCGGGCAAATAAGTCGATTGCGTCACCTTGCGTGCTGAGTGTGAATACTTCATAAGCATGGGTTGTGTAGGCAAGTTTCACTGCTTGCGGCACTTCTGAGGTGCGTGCAAATACGAAGCGATCGAAAGCGTCTTTGGTCGAGTAATTGAGTTCAAAGGGAATGAGATCAGCTGCAATATCAGTGTCACTATCCCGATGACTACCTACATCAGTTACTTGATGTACTGCACCGCCTCCTTCTAACTCATATTCTCCGGCTTTCGCTTGTTCACCTAAGGATGAGCGTTGACTGAAAATTTCTGAATTAGAGGTTTGGGATTCAGACGCTAACTGGTTGTAAAGAATAGCACCGAATACTAAGAGGGCGAGCAGCCCTCCTAGTATTGGAAAAACACGGCGTAATTGACGCTTCTCCACTACAGTCCTAAGCCTTTCAGTCGGTTAGCCTGACGAACAAACACGTCAACTGGGTCGGTTTCAAACCAGTGCGTTATGCCAAAGCTCTGGTTGACTTCATCAAGGTGGTTCATTTTATAGTTGTCTTTAAGTACTTTGCCTAAATGAGAACTACAGGTCGATACTAGCCCATCGTTTGGCTCTTTGAATGCGGTGCCAGTAATAGCTAAGAATGGGTCAACTACATCAAGTGCATTGGTGTAAGTTCTGCCTCCGCTCCACGAGAAATAGTACACGCCATTTTCAGCCAACATTTTTCCATCGTTGCGGCAGTAGGCAGTAGGCATCCCTTCTGGATATTTTTGATTGAAAGCAACAGAGCCAGACGTAGACAATGAATTAAGCGCAGCGATTGAATCTGTAGGTTTGTCTCGCGGATCTGACCCAGAGGCAATCTCGATGATATTGGCGAACGCATTAAATACAACGCCCGCAGCACCCTCGCCCACTGAACCTTCAGAAAAAGCGTCTCGTAGTTCATCTGCCACTTTGCTTCCCCAGTTTACGCCGGCAACTGAACTTACCGAAGCAACCTTATCTGGGGCAACGCTTGCGGCGTAACGTGCCGTTGGACCACCGTGACTGTGTCCAATTAAATTCACTTTGTCAGCTCCTGATAGCGCCAGAACTTCATCAATGTAATCGAGTAACTGTTCACCGCGGACTTCGGTCGAGTTTGCTGGTGAGACCTCTGCGATATAGACAACAGCGCCGTTTCGGCTAAGTTTGTGCGGTACCTTATAGAAATAATCAACAAATAAGATATCTTCGAACCCAAACAGACCGTGAACTAACACAATAGGGTGCTTGGTTTTTGCGTAGGTGCCAGCGTAGGCTTGGCCAGACAAGCCTAATGTCATACTGAACAAAGCTAATAACACGGCGAATTTACCGAGCCATGGTTTTGTAGAGCGTATTCTTATAGAGCGTAAGTGGTTATATATTGTCATCGAGTGTATCCCATAATTATGGTTGAATGTGGTCTGTGGTCAGACCTTTGTTATTATTATGTAAACACAATGTAAAGATCAACCTTTGTGTGAAATCTTTAATAAAGGCTTTTACTGTGTATAGGTAAGTTTTCGACGGAGTTAGTTACTATTAATCAGTTAATTCAGAAAGATAGCGTCAGGTATGAAGTATGTTAACCCATACCATTTTCACTATACATACAGGACATAAATAACACTTATAGTCGCTTATTTATGTTTGGAATATGTTTGAATGTAGTTTACGGCCAGGCTCGAAGTGGTTAGCCACTCTCCTTTAAGTGGGTTTAGCCTCATACCGACCTGATACTTAAGGGTAAACTCATTTCCAATCCAGCTTTTTAATTCGCTGGGCTTAACAAATTTCTTCCAGTCATGGGTTCCTATAGGTAAGTAGCGCATTACGTATTCCGCTCCCACTATGGCAACAACATAACTTTTCAGCGTGCGGTTCAGCGTTGCCAAAATCAGCAGGCCACCCGGCTTAACTAAACTTGCGCACTCTCGCATAAGCTGCTGCTGGTCAGGCACGTGCTCAACAACTTCGGCGTTAATTACCACATCATATTGCCGACCTTCTTCTACTACCTCGCTTGAGAGTTTATGCTGATAGTCTACCTTTACTCCTATATTTTGAGCATGGCGCTTTGCCACTTCTACGCTCACTGCACTGGCATCTATACCCGTAACTTGAGCGCCTAATTTTGCTAGCGGTTCGCTTATTAGCCCACCGCCACTGCCAATATCTATCACTGATAAGGCGGAATAATCGGGAGGCAAGTTGCCCTGACCGAAATGATTTTCTATTTGTGCTTTTATAACGTTTAGTCTTGCCCGATTAAAATCCAGCGCGGTTTTGTATTTGCCTTCTGGGTCCCACCAAGAGTCAGCCAGCGCATCGAAGCGCGCAATCTCTTGTTCAGAAAAGTTACTGTCGCCTGTTTTTTTGCTTTTATCGAGCACGATTTTTTACCTTAAAACGTAGTTACCGTAGCGCTTATTGTTGACCCTTGTCGAGCAGGGTCATAAGGTGGATAGATAAGGTTCTATTCATCCTAAATTCGCTACTTGGCGATTTGAATAAGACATACCTATTAAACCATACGTTGTAAAAGAGGGTTCTGATTTTGGCGAACGCAAAAAATGTCTATGGACGCCCACTCCAGCTATGCTGTGGAAATACTGGATTTACGCGAGAAGGATTTTGCTATGTACCAGACGCTGATGTGGGTAATCACAGCGTATGCGCGGTTGTCACTGACGAATTTCTTCAATTTTCGCTACGACAAGGCAACGACCTCATCACGCCGTGGCCTAGTATGACATTTCCTGGCCTGTTAGCAGGCGACAGATGGTGTTTGTGTGCCGCTCGCTGGCTACAAGCCTATGAGGCAGGTGTAGCGCCGAAAGTACGCTTGGAAGCCACACATGAAAAAGCGTTAGACATTATTCCACTTTCACTGCTAGAAGAGTACGCGGCAGATTAATCTAAACCTGCCGCCTCGCCCTCGAATGCTTATATTCGCACTATTGCGCGAACATTGCTTGATTGAGCAGTGAAGCTCAATCTACTACTGAGGAGTACGAATTACCATAAGGCGAGTCTCAGACATATCTTCAATCGCATAGCGAATACCTTCGCGACCTAAGCCTGAGTCCTTCACGCCACCATAGGGCATGTTGTCCACCCGCCAGCTAGGTACATCTCCAATGACCACACCACCAACGTCAAGCACGTCCCATGCTTTGTGTGCTTTATATATATCGCGGGTAAACACACCTGCTTGAAGTCCGTAGCGGCTGTTATTTACTTCTTCAAGCGCTTCGTCATAGTCATCGAATGGCACCAGAATAGATAGAGGGCCAAACGCTTCTTCGGCACTGGCATCACAATCCTTTGGTACATTTTCCATTACCGTAGCCTCAAGCATGGCGCCGTCTCGCGTTCCGCCGCATAGAATGGTGGCACCTTTCTCTTTTGCTTCTTCAATCCAGCCGTGAAGGCGCTCTGCTTCGCCTTCTGAGATCATAGGGCCAATAAAGGTGTCTTCATTAGACGGGTCGCCAGACACTAACGCTTTCACTTTTTCCACATAGCGTGACTTAAACTCATCGTATATTTTGCTGTGCACTAAAAGGCGCTGAACACTTATACAACTTTGCCCTGATTGATAATAAGCACCGACAATTACCCGGTCGATGGCGTCTTCAATATCGGCATCTTCATCAACTACGCATGCGGCGTTACCGCCAAGCTCCAATACCACCGGCTTCTTTCCTGCTTTTGCTTTAAGCGCCCAGCCCACATCAGGTGAACCTGTGAAGCTAAGCAGCTTTAGTCTTTCATCAGTAGTGAATAAGTCAGCGCCGTCGCGGCTACAAGGTAGAATAGAAAATGCGCCTTTGGGTAAGTCAGTTTCAGCTAATACCTCGCCGATAATGAGCGCGCCAATAGGGGTTCGCGAGGCAGGCTTGAGTACAAAGGTACAGCCTGCTGCGATTGCAGGAGCCACCTTGTGCGCAGCCAAATTCAGAGGAAAATTAAACGGCGATATAAATGAACATGGACCTATAGGGACCTTCTTGGTCATGCCCTGATAACCTTTGGCGCGCGCCGAGATTTCTAAATTCACCACCTCGCCGTTAATACGCACTGATTCTTCTGCCGCTATTTTGAAGGTATCGATAAGGCGGCTGACTTCGCCCTTAGCGTCTTTAATTGGCTTACCAGCCTCTATACAAAGCGCTTGTGCCAACTCATCGGCTCTTTCGGTAAAGCGCTTCACACAGTGCTCTAGCACCGCTTGTCTTTCGAAAGGAGCCATGGCGGCCATCGCAGGCTGCGCTTCTTCTGCTGCAGCAATGGCCTTATCGATGGTATCCGCATCGGCCATCGCCACCTTGGTTGCTAACTCTCCGGTGTATTTATTAGTCACGTCCAAGTCGGTATTGGCATAATGTGGCTCACTCGCTAAATAATAGGGATAGCTTTCCTTCAACATTTTTTACTCCTTACCTTTCTGTTGCGTTTGGCTTAAAGCTTGGCGCTAAGCTCTTTAATCGTATGATTTAGTGTTTTGTCATTCATACTGTAATCAACTGGACAATCGATAATATGTACGCCTTTTGTGTTCAAACACTTATCAACTAAGTGAATAAGTACATCCGCGTCGTCAACTCTCCAGCCCTGTGCGCCGTAACTTTGTGCGTATTTAACAAAGTTGGGGTTGCCATAATCTAAACCAAACTCATCGAACTGCATGTTTGCTTGTTTCCACTTGATCATTCCGTACGCATCGTCGCGCAAGATGATCACCACAAGGTCAAGCTTAAGCCTAACGGCAGTCTCAATTTCTTGGCTATTCATCATAAAGCCGCCATCGCCGCATACGCTTACCACAGGGACATCAGGCTTCACTAGTTTGGCTGCTATAGCTGATGGCAAACCGGCTCCCATTGAAGCCAGTGCGTTATCTAAAAGCAGGGTATTCGGATGATATGCGGGGTAATTTCGGGCAAACCATATTTTATATACGCCGTTGTCTAACGTGACAATGCCGTTATCAGGCATAACTTTACGAATATCGCGTACAAGACGTTCTGGTAAGATAGGGAATCGATTGTCGTCTTCTGCTTCAGCACGGTGGTCTACATAGGCTTGATGCACATCTTTGTAGAAGTCGAGTTTCCAACTGTCTTGAGGAGTAATGCCTTCTTTTATTTGCCAGATGCTGTTAGCAATATCTCCAACGACTTCGAGTTGCGGGAAGTAAACAGGGTCTACGGCAGCCGAATCAAAGTTGACATGAATCACTTTTTTATCGTTGTGATGCATAAAGAACGGTGGCTTTTCTACCACATCGTGGCCTACGTTGATAATAAGATCGGCACGCTCTATTGCCCTGTGTACAAAGTCACCGTCAGACAGAGCAGTATTCCCTGCAAAGCGCGGGTCGCTTTCGTTTAGTACCCCTTTGCCCATTTGGGTGGTAACAAATGGAATGCAGGTTTTATCAACAAACTCCCTGAGCATTTTCGCTGTTAGCTTTCTGTTTGCTCCGGCGCCAATCAATAACAAAGGTGACTGGGCTTCTTCAATCATAGTAACCGCAGCAGCAATTGCTTTGTATTCGGCGATAGGTCGACGGGCCATGCTAGGTGTTAGTATTTGGGCACTGGTTTGTTCTGCGGCAATGTCTTCCGGTAGTTCAATGTGTACAGCGCCCGGGCGCTCTTCATGGGCTAGACGAAATGCCTCTCGCACAGTAGAAGGTATTCTATCGCCACTCACAATCTGGTTGGTGAATTTAGTGATCGGCCGCATCATGTCAACGATGTCGATAACTTGAAAGCGACCTTGTTTGCTGGTTTTGATCGGCTTTTGCCCAGTAATCATCAACATTGGCATAGCGCCAAGTTGAGCATAAGCGGCGGGAGTAACTAGATTAGTGGCCCCAGGTCCTAAGGTCGAAAGGCACACTCCCACTTTTCCGGTAAGCCTGCCGTAAGTAGCAGCCATAAAACCAGCACCTTGCTCGTGACGCGTCAGCACCAGTTTAATAGAGGACTCGCGCAACGACTCAAGTAAGTCGAGGTTTTCTTCACCTGGGATACCAAAGACGTATTCCACGCCTTCTGCTTCTAACGCTTTAACAAATAAATCGGACGCTTTCATGTGCTGCACGCTCCTTGTAATTTGAGCAGAAAATAAAGTTCTTATTAGTTGTGCTACGAAACAATGCTGCGAATGGGTTTACTGTGCGTAATAAAATGCCCGTTGCTGACGGGCATGTTAAAAAATAGTG
>NZ_JAFLMX010000221.1:0-38194 GCF_017849675.1 Alteromonas sp. AO-Serp | reverse complement strand
TGTTTTCTCGCTGAAAATTTATCCATTGCCCTGGTGCGATAAAAATTGTTACTTCGGTACAGCCCGCATGGCATCTGGCCTGACCAGATTGTAAGTGCAAGATTTAGCTAACAAATGTGCAAAATAAATAAAACTTTTGATGCATTGAATTAACATCCTGTTAAACTAAACTTAAAAAGGCAATACAACCCTTTTTATTTTTTGGCATGTTTTTTTGGTGGAAGTGCCCATGCAGTTAACAATTATAAATAAAATCACGTTAGGCTTTGGCTTATTCGGCTGCTTATTATTACTTACCAGTATTCTTTCCTATTTTGGTCTTAGCGGAATAAAAGATTCTGCACAAGACGTTGTAGAGCAAAAGATGCCAGTTCAGACCAGCATGGTAAAAGTAAAGACTGAGATCCTCTCTTTATCAGTGATTACTGCCAACGGGTATCATGTCGAAAATAGAGAAGAGCTGGTCGCAAACAAAGAGACGTTTGATACTTTATCTTCCGCATTCTCTGACGACTTGTCTCGTTTAAACTCACTTATGCCAAATAACGCGGTAGCCAGTAACGCTGTCGACGTTAGTCTAGCCTACGTTAATAGTAGTAACGACATGTATACCGCTATCAACGAGCGAATGAATATCGAGAAGGCTCTTGCTGCACAGCTTGAAAAAGTCTTAATGACGGCCGATGAGGCTAGTGCGTTAATGCTAGATCTTTCCTATTTAGAGGGAAATAACCCCAGTATTGAAACGCTAATTGGTGCGGGTACTGCAATAGATAATAAATTGCTCACAATGAATGATTCATTCATTGAACTGGCTGAAACCGATAACGCTACGCAAAGTGCGAGTATTATTGAAGATTTAGAATACCAATTGAGTAATTTGCAGGTAGATAAAGACTATGTAAATCGTTTGGCCACAGGGGTTGATGATGGCGGTACGATAGCTTCTTTTAACGAACAATATGATTTACTGATGGAAGCGGTAAACGGCACAAATGGATTAATTGCTTTGCAGCGACAAAAACTTTCTGAAGTAGACAAAGCGGCGAAAGCTCAGAAGGAAGCAAAAGAAGCGTTAGAAACCGCACTTGCCGACATTAATACTTTGTTTGACGCTGTCCAGAAGCAATCTCTTGAAGGGCAGAACGCTATTCTTGAATCTGTTCAGGCCAACCTTGTGCGCAATATCATTGTCGCGGCACTGGGCTTGGTTGCTGCAATATTTTTAGCGGTTATTGTAACCCGTAGTATTTCCAAGCCCCTTGGCCGTATCAATAAAGGCTTAAGTCAGCTAAGTAAAGGGGATTTAAGCACCAAATTGCCTCAAGAGGGTAATGACGAGTTTTCTGCCCTTTCCGCAAAAGTGAACAGCCTAACCGATAGTTTACGAGAGCTAGTGGGCAATATATTAGAGCAAGAAAAACGCCTTATAGACATTACAAAAGAAAGCGTAGAGCTGGGTAATAAGAGCTTATCTGAGGTAGACAAGCAACGTGAGCAAGTAACGGTAACGTCTACGAATACAAAACATGTACAGGAAAAAAGCCGCAGCAACCTCGCCCAAATTAATGAAGCAATGGACGCCCTACGCGATATAACAAAGCAAAGTACAGACATTGGTCAATTGGTACAAAAAAGCAGTCAGCAGGTGGGTAATCAAGCCAAACAGGCGGAATCTTCGGCGCAGATCATTAATCGTTTGGACGACAACTCTCGCAATATTGGCAGTATCTTAGACGTGATTAAAACGATTGCAGAGCAAACCAACTTGTTAGCATTGAATGCAGCCATTGAAGCTGCAAGAGCTGGTGAACAAGGTAGAGGCTTTGCGGTTGTTGCGGATGAAGTGCGAACGCTAGCCAACCGCACCCATGACTCTACGGAAGAAATTGAGCAGATGATTGGGAACTTACAAAAAGATGCTGCGCAGGCAGTAAAAGCAATTAATGCAGGGCGCGAACAAGCGCAAGAAGGGGTGGAAATTACCCAGCAAGTATCTCAACAAGTAGAGAGTATTAGAGAAATCATTGAGCGGTTAAGCGATATTAACGAACACATTGTGGCTGATACCGAACAACAAGATGTTTTACTTGGTGATGTTGCGAAAAGTTTGAACCGCATAGTTGCTCTAGCCGACTCCAGTGCGCAAAGCACGCGCCAGTCGAACGAGTCGACAATGTTGTTGGATGCGCAAACTGAGAGCTTGAGAAAAGCAGTAGAGCGGTTTCACCTGTAATCGCTGAATTAGCGTAACTGACAGCAGGCGCAGCTGATTAATTATCAAAAAAAACCGCTCATCAGAGCGGTTTTTTGTATTCTTCTTCGCAGTTGTGCTTAAGCAAGTTCGGCCAAGCAAAGTTCATCGTGAATTTGCTTGCACCACGCTTTAACGCGCGAGTCAGTTAGTTCTGGTTGACGGTCTTCGTCGATTCCCAAGCCAACAAAGTGATTGTCGTCAGCCATGCCTTTAGACGCTTCAAAGTCGTAGCCTTCAGTTGACCATTGACCTACTAAAATCGCACCTTTGGCTTCAACGATGTCACGTACCATGCCCATCGCGTCTAGGAAGTACTCTGCATAGTCTTCCTGGTCTCCACAACCAAAAATAGCAACTAGCTTGTCGTTGAAGTCAATTTGCTCTAGTTCAGGAAAGAAATCATCCCAATCGCATTGCGCTTCACCGTAGTACCACGTAGGGATACCAAAGATAAGCAAATCAAATTCAGCGATGTCTTCTTTACTGCTCTTGGCAATGTCTTTAACATCAATTAGCTGTTTACCCAATTCCTTCTGGATCATTTTCGCAACATGTTCGGTATTACCCGTGTCACTTCCGAAAAATAGGCCAACGCTTGCCATATCTAACCTCTATTAATCGTTACTAATTAAACGCCTGTGCTTAGCCAAAACCATTCAATAATGCCCTTCGCAAGAAACCCTAATGCGCCTAAACCTAGCACACCGTACGTTACCACTCGTCCAATAAGTGGCACATCGTTCTTACGCAGTACATCGTGTACAGCAAAACCCATCAATCCAAAAAGGATAGATAAGCCGCCATACAACATGATGGACTCAATGAGTTCGTAATTTTCTGCAAGCATAGTGTTGTTACTTAAAAAAATCTGGCGCAACTATATCACAGTATATACGCCTGTAAGAGCCTAAAACGTTCAAAAATAGGTAATAATAGTCATTCTCATCTTAAATGATGATGAAAACCCTTCTTTAAGACGATTTATTGAGCGTTCTTTCTACAACGGCGTTAAAGACCGCTGGCTTTTCTGCATGTAACCAGTGGCCAGTACCTTCTATTACATGTGCTTTAGCCTTGGGAAAATAACGCGTTATTTCATCGCGATAGGCTGGCGTAATATAATCAGACTCACTGCCCTTGATGAATAAGGTTACGCCATCAAATGTTTGATTTGTTTGTTCCCAATCAATAATGTGTGAATAACTTGCAATTAATCCATCGACATTAAAACGCCATTTCCAATCGCCATTTTCATCTTGATATAGGCTCTTCAATAAGAATTGTCGAACGCCTGGCTCTTTCACATGTTTAGCCATTTCTTTTTCAGCATCTTTTCTACTTTGAATTGCATCTAAGGGAACGGCCTTGAGTCCATCAAATACGGTTTGGTGGCTATGGTCGTAAGATACTGGTGCAATATCGGCGACAATGAGGTGAGAAACAACGTCGCCGTGGTTTAAGGCTAATCTCATGGCTACTTTGCCGCCTAATGAGTGGCCTAAAACCGCGCTTTCTCCAATATTAAGCGATTGCATAATCTCGAACACCCCATTTGCAGCATCGTCGACAGAAAATGAAGATGTCCATGGGGATTCACCGTGGTCAGGTAGATCAATGCTGATCACGTTGTAATTAGACTCAAAGTGGCGCTTAATGCCGGCTAAATTATCGGCATTTCCAAATAGTCCATGAATGAGAATCAGCCAGGGAGAGGTAGAAGCGCACTCCGAAAGTTTGTAGTTCAACTTCACAATATACTTATCCGTTTCTGAACATGCTGTTCAAACAAAATAAGGCCTGTAAAAACAGGCCTTGTTTAATTCACAATTTCAATTAATTAATGGCGTAATCGTCGAGTGACTTACCGCTATCTAGCGCTTCTTTATAAACGCGAGGCATGCGTCCTATACCTGTCCAAAGGTGTTCTTCACCCTTGCTATCAACAAGCTTGAATTTAACCGGACGTTTTTTGCCAACCTTTTTGTTTGTTTCTACATTTAATGCCTGTAGATCTTCAACATTTAAACCCGCTTCTTCCATTTGCTTTTTAATAGCAGCGAGCTTCTCTAATTTTTCTTTCTCAAGCTTTTCTTGTTCTACTAATTTTTCTTTTCTTTTCTCAATTATACCGCTAAGTTTTTCTTGAATTTGTTCAAGTTCTTCAATGCTTAATTCCTTAACAGCACCTTGTAAACGTCTTCCATGGGTTAAAATATCTAAAAAATCGCTCATTAATTAACCTTAATACGTTGTACTTAATTTCTATTGGATAATAAATAAAAGTAGCACAAAAAAAAAGCGAGCCAAGCTCGCTTTTTAAAAATATCCGTTAAATAGCATATTAATACTTTAAATTACATGTTCGGGTAATTTGGTCCGCCGGCACCTTCCGGAACTACCCATTTAATATTTTGACTTGGGTCTTTTATGTCGCAGGTTTTACAGTGAACACAGTTTTGTGCATTAATTTGGAACCGTTTTTCACCTTCCTCTTCAATTACTTCATATACACCAGCAGGGCAGTAGCGCTGTGCTGGCTCTGCAAATTTAGGTAAATTAACCTGCAAAGGAATAGACGGATCTTTTAATTTTAAGTGGCAAGGCTGGTCTTCTTCGTGATTTGTATTAGATAAAAATACAGAAGACAGTTTATCAAAGCTTAACACGCCATCTGGCTTAGGATATGAAATCTCTTTTGCATCTTTCGCTTCTTTAAGCTGTGCGTAGTCTTTATGTTCGTCTTTCATGGTGAAAAACAAATTACCATTAAAGATATTTTGCTCTAGCGTGTTAAATGCGCCACCCCAGAAATTTCCGAGTTTGTGGATAGCGGGGCCAAAGTTACGAGAGCGGAACAATTCGTCGTATAGCCACGATGATTTAAATTTCTCTGTAAAGCTTGTTAACTCTTTTACTGGTGCCTCAGCATTTTCTGAAATGGCTTCAAAAATACTCTCTGCTGCAAGCATGCCCGACTTCATGGCCGTGTGATTACCTTTAATTTTGGCAAAGTTTAGCGTTCCGGCTTCACAGCCGACGAGTAAACCACCTGGGAAGGTCATTTTAGGCAACGAGTTAAACCCACCTTTAGCGATAGCTCTTGCGCCATAAGAGACACGTTTACCGCCTTCAAGGTACTGTTTAAATACGGGGTGGTGCTTTAAACGTTGAAATTCATCAAACGGGCTTAGGTATGGATTGTCGTAGTTTAGGTCTACGATTAGGCCAACGAACACTTGGTTATCTTCAGCGTGGTATAAATAGCTACCGCCTGTTGCATCGTCAAGTGGCCAGCCTGCACTGTGAACCACAAGCCCTGGCTGGTGCTTGGATGGGTCTATATCCCAAATCTCTTTAAAGCCAATAGCATAATGTTGCGGTGAACTGTCTTCGTCCAGCTTAAAGTGCGAAATGAGGTCTTTTCCTAAGTGACCGCGACAGCCTTCTGCAAACACTGTGTATTTAGCGCGTAGTTCCATACCTGGCATGTAGCCGTCTTTAGGTTCGCCGTTTTCACCCACGCCCATGTCGCCGGTAAGTACACCGCCAACACTGCCATCTTCATTGTAAATAACTTCAGAGGCCGCAAAGCCAGGGAATACTTCAACACCTAGTTGTTCAGCTTGATCTGCCAACCAGCGACACACATTACCCATAGACACAATATAGTTGCCATCGTTGTGCATGGTTTTCGGAGTAATAGCGTTAGGTAACTTTTTCGCTGAAGTCTCATCATTAAGTAGGTAAATGTGGTCTTCAGTTACTGGTGTATTGAGAGGTGCACCTTTTTCTTTCCAATCAGGGAAAAGTTCGTTTAGTGAACGCGGCTCAAACACGGCACCAGAAAGAATGTGTGCACCTACCTCGGAGCCTTTTTCGACCACACAAACCATTAGCTCTTGGTCTTTTTCATTTGCAAGCTGCATAAGCTTACAAGCCGTTGATAATCCAGCTGGGCCGGCACCGACGATGACTACGTCAAACTCCATCGATTCTCGTTCCACGGGAGGCTCCTTATGTTTGTATTTTTATAATGCACTATTGATGAAACAAATAATGCTTTGTGTCAAAAACATGTAAATTAATTGTCGTTTTGCAAGGTAATGCAGGTTGACGTTTACGTCAACAGTAAGTACATTGCAAAGCAGTTTACGTTAACGTTAACTGGCAGTGTATTATAACTGCTCGTAAACGTGGTGTTAACGGCGTTTTAAGGCTAGCCTTTAAAAAACGTACGTTCCACGGATTCTTTTTTAACGTAGAGCACATTGTTAAAGTTTCAAAAAGCGTGGTGAAGTAATACGTTTTTAATTATTAATAGTTAATTATTAATGAAACGTAATAGACACCGACGAACTCAACAATTGAGGTAAATATGAAAATACTCGTACCGGTCAAACGCGCGATCGACTACAACGTTAAGGTAAGAGTGAAGGCCGATGAGTCTGGCGTAGATCTTACCAACGCAAAAATGGCCATTAACCCTTTTTGCGAAATTGCTGTTGAAGAAGCCGTTCGATTAAAAGAAAAAGGTGTGGCCACTGAAATCGTTGTTGTTTCAATTGGTGATAAGAGCTGCCAAGAACAAATACGTACAGCACTAGCCCTAGGTGCTGACCGTGGTATTCAAATCAATACCGACCAAAATCTTGATTCACTTCAAGTGGCGAAGCTGTTATCTAAAGTAGTTGAAGAAGAGCAACCACAGCTTGTTATTCTTGGTAAGCAGAGTATCGACTCTGACAATAACCAAACAGGACAGATGCTTGCTGCACTTACTGGTATGCCGCAGGGAACTTTTGCGTCAGAAGTCGTTGTTGACGGCGAAAAAGTAAATGTAACCCGTGAAATTGATGGCGGTCTTCAAACTGTTGCACTTTCGCTTCCAGCGGTAGTAACCACAGATCTTCGCTTGAATGAGCCGCGTTATGCATCGCTTCCTAATATCATGAAAGCAAAGCGCAAACCGTTAGACGTTAAAGCGGCTGCGGATTTTGGTGTTTCACTTGACTCAAACGTTAAGGTGCTAAAAGTGACGCCTCCGCCTCAGCGCGAGGGTGGCATTAAAGTGGCAGATGTTGCTGAGTTGGTAGACAAGTTAAAAAATGAAGCAAAGGTGATCTCATGAGCGTACTCGTATATGCAGAACACGATAATGCAAGCTTAAAGACTGAAACGCATAAGCTTGTGAATGCCGCGCAGAAAATGGGTGGCGATATTCACGTGCTAGTCGCAGGTGAAGGTTGCCAAGCAGTAGCTGAAGCTGCGGCGCAAATTGACGGTGTTGCAAAAGTACTTGTTGCTGACAATGCTGCTTACAAACATCAGCTTGCTGAGAATACGGCTGATCTAGTTGTAGAACTTGCTGCTGACTACAACCACATTGTTGCTGCTGCAACCACTACAGGTAAGAACTTCATGCCTCGCGTAGCGGCTTTATTAGACGTAGCGCAAATCTCTGACATCATTGGTGTAGAGAGTGAAGACACGTTTGTACGCCCAATTTACGCAGGTAATGCTATTGCTACCGTACAATCATCTGACGCGAAAAAGGTGATTACTGTACGAGCTGCATCATTTGATGCTGCAACAACAGGCGGCAGCGCAGAAGTTACGTCTTTAGACGTTGTTAAAGGTAGCGAGAAGTCTGACTTTGTATCGGCAGAATTAACTGAATCTGAACGCCCTGAGCTCACTGCAGCAGAAGTGGTAATTTCGGGTGGTCGCGGTATGCAGAACGGCGACAACTTCAAGCTTCTTGAGGGCATTGCTGACAAGCTAGGTGCTGCTATTGGTGCATCACGCGCCGCAGTAGATGCTGGGTTCGTTCCGAATGATATGCAGGTAGGTCAAACAGGTAAAATTGTTGCGCCTCAGCTATATATTGCTGTAGGTATCTCGGGCGCTATTCAGCACCTTGCAGGTATGAAAGATTCTAAAGTCATTGTTGCTATCAACAAAGATGAAGAAGCGCCAATCTTCCAGGTTGCTGACTACGGGTTAGTAGGTGACTTATTTGATGTACTTCCAGAGCTGGAAAATTCGTTGTAAATCGAATTTTAAGGTTTAGCAAAAAAAGACAAAAGGCTGCGTATACGCAGCCTTTTTTGTAGGGAATCGTTATAAAATAACTAGAGTAGTTACGGGTATGTTTTTTAATGGAACAATAATTTAAACGCGCACCACTGAGTTGTCTTCTATGCTCACAGGTGAGGGAATATAAGCATCTGCTTCCCAATCGTTTTCCCATTTTTCACCATCGATGAGATAGCGAAACTGGTACTCGTGATCCTTCTCTAAATCAACCGTTAATGTGAAGTCTCCACTTTTCAGTTTCTTCATCGTTAGTGGCTGTGATTTCCAGTCAGTAAAGTCACCACACAACGCTGCTTCTTTGGCGTCTTGCGCCGCTTCCGCATTTAGTCGAAATGTCACTTTGCACAGAGGTTTTGATTTAAGGTATTGTTTCTTAAGACTCATAATGTGTTTTCCCTTCAACGTAGCGAAATCATTCCCGAGGCTACTTCGCATTAAAGACTAAGCTCAAATAACAACCGCCGGTTAACTCATAACCAATGAGTGATTAAATAATCAACGAAAATCTGATAATTATCAATCTTACTTTGTATTCTTTTGATAATTTTTTATATTAGGGCGGCTGATTTTTATGTGTATTTTAAAAACAATTAACAGACACAAAATTTAACAATCTTAAGTGGGCACAATAACCACAAATCAGTACACTAGTGTTGAAACAATAATAATAGATTTTCGTGGGTTATCAGGTGGTATGTGAAAGTGCAATACATCGTTGCGTCCGTTTCACTCGCGTGGATTTCCTTCGTTCCTAGGGATAGTAAATGAAAAACTCCATCTTGATGAAAAGTGGCATTCCACTAATCATAGTTTTGGTCGCGTTTATCGCCGCGACAGTCATGATCAAATCACGTAAGCCACCAGAGCAAGTACCCGTGGAAATTCCAGCTTTTTTGGTTGAAGCGAAAGAAGCAACAGCAGAGGCCGTGAGCTTTATCGTAAAATCTCAGGGTAACGTTGTTCCACGAAATAAAACTGCGTTAAGTGCGCAGGTCAGTGGCCAAGTAGTGAGTTTGTCTGATGTATTCATAGCTGGCGGTACATTCAAAAAAGGGGATGTGCTGGCAACACTTGAACAAGATGATTATCGCACGGATCTTAAGCTTGCAGAGGCTGAATTAGCTCAAGCGCAAGCAGCGCTTCAAGAAGAAATAGCTCGCGGCAAAGTAGCAGAGCAAGAATGGCGATCGGTGAGTAGCGTTGCACCGCCTGAGTTGGGTTTACGTAAGCCGCAACTGGCAAAAGAACAAGCAAACGTTAAAGCTGCAGAAGCCAAACTAGAGCGTGCAAAACGCAACTTAGCAAGAACGCAAATTACAGCCCCTTATAATGGCATTGTGGTTGAACGTAATATTGACCTGGGTCAGTTTGTATCAATGGGCGCAGTACTTGGTACAGTGTACTCCACCGATACTGCAGAAGTCAGGCTGCCTATTACTGACAGCGATTTAATGTTTATCAATATTGCCGGACAGTCCAATGACGGCGCTCCGGTTTCGTTAACGGCCTCTGTGGGCGGTGTGAAACGTACTTGGGAAGGTAAACTGGTGCGTTCAGAAGGTATTTTAGATACAGGCAGCCGAGTAGTATATGCCATTGTGGAAGTACAAGATCCTTACAATCTGAAATCTTCACACAATGCCCCCCTTCGTTTTGGTCAGTTTGTAGAAGCAGAAATCACATCTCGTCAGAATGAAGAATTGGTGGTGTTGCCTCGTAGCATTTTACGTTTAGACAATACCGTACTGACTGTTAACGATAATCGTGAGATTGAAATAAAGCCTGTTGAGGTTGCGCGTACAACCGCTAAAGAAGTGTTTATTCGTTCTGGCATTGAGCATGGAAGCCTGGTAGTGAGAAGTGCCGTACCAAACCCGTATAATGGCATGAAGGTTCGTCTACCAGGTGATGAGCCAGTGCTATCTGATGCCGCTGAATCGGATGCTAGCGAAGATAACGATAAAGTAGAGAGCACGTCCACCGAAGGTGAAAGCGAATGAGCCGTATTGATACCAATAAAGGGCTTATTGCCTGGTTCGCGCGTAACAGCGTAGCTGCAAACCTTCTGATGTGGTTGCTTGTAGTTGGCGGATTATTTGGTGCCTTCAGTATTCAGAAGCAAGTATTTCCCAATTTCGAGATAGACGTTATTAACGTTCGCGTACCGTATTTAGGGGCCGCACCTCAGGAAGTAGAAGAGGGCGTACTGCTTAAAATTGAAGAGTCAATTAAAGACCTAGAGGGTATTAAGCAGCTTAATTCCACAGCAGTTGAAGGTATGGGTACGGTAAGTATTCAGGTGGAAGAAGACTATGATGTTCAATCTTTACTTGATGAAGTTAAAGTACAAGTTGACGCTATTCCGAGCTTCCCCGCAGATACTGAAAAGCCCGTTATTTACCGTCAAAAAATACAACAAGACGTAATTTGGCTCTCGGTTTACGGTGACGCGTCTGAACGGGAGTTAAAAGAGTTTGCCAAAGATTTGCGCGACGACATTGCTAACCTACCTGGTATTTCAAGTGTTCAAGTTGTTGGGGCAAGGGACTATGAGATTTCCGTTGAGCTTTCGGAAGTTGATTTGCAAAAATACAACCTTACATTCGCCGATGTCGTTGCTCGTTTAAGTCAAACCAGCGTCGACTTACCCGGCGGCTCAATTCGCACTGAAAATGGCGATATTCTGCTTAGAACGAAAGGGCAAGCCTATACTGGTTGGGATTTCTCGCAGATTGTATTAGTAACAAACGGTAACGGCACGCGCGTGACATTAGGTGATGTGGCGTATATCAACGATGGTTTTATTGAAAATAACCAATATGCGCTATTCGACGATAAACCCGCTGTTAGTTTGCGAGTGCGTGCGGTAGGTGATCAAAACGCATTAGAAATCTCTGAGCAAGTTAATACCTATATTGAGAGTCAGAAATCGGAATTTCCGGCGCATATTACAGCTGATACGTGGGGCGACAGTTCGTTCTACTTAGCTGACCGACTCAACATGATGCTGGAAAACATGTTCTTCGGCGCGCTTCTGGTTTTCTTGGTACTTTCTTTGTTTTTAAAAATTAAGCTCGCGTTTTGGGTCATTGTGGGCTTGCCGGTTTGTTTTCTTGGCACCTTGTTAGTTATGCCGCTAGATATGGTTGGTGTGTCTATCAACATGCTTAGCCTGTTCGCGTTTATTCTTGTGCTGGGTATTGTGGTTGACGACGCCATTATCATGGGGGAATCGGCGTATTCTGAAATAGACAAAAAAGGCCATAGCGCTGAAAACGTGATAGCGGGCGTCAAAAAGGTCGCTATGCCAGCAACATTTGGCGTGTTGACAACCATTGCCGCATTCTCTCCCATGCTGATGGTATCTGGGCCGTTTGGAATTATTTGGAAAACCATCGGTATGGTGGTTATCGTATGCCTTATTTTCTCGCTCATTGAGTCCAAACTAATATTGCCGGCTCACTTGGTACACATGAAGCTTAAGCCTTACGATCCTGAAAAGGCGAATAGATTTCAAAAGTTCCGAGATTTCTTCAGCGAAGGTATTAAGACGTTTATAAACAATAAATACGCGCCATTTTTGGCTACAGCTGTACGAAATCGCTACACCACGGTTGCTGTGTTTATGGCTATGCTGATCCTCACAGTAGGCCTGTTCGGTGGTGGTATTGTACGTTTTGTATTTTTCCCGAATATTCCTAGCGATTTTATGATTGCAAGTTTCGAGCTTGAGCCAGGCTCATCGCTTGAACAGCGTGATAATGTACTGACTACGCTTCGCGAGGCCATGCACCGCATGGACGACAAAGTAGCTGAAGAGTCGGGTGAAAACGTTATAAAGCACGCCATTGCCTTTGATAATGGCAACCTTGGGGGAGAGATTTTCGCAGAGCTTACCAAAGGTGAAACGCGTACGCTGACAGACTTTGAAATTCAAGACATGTGGCGTCAAGAGTTACCAGAAATCCCAGGTGTTAAGTCGTTTAATATTAGTTCTCCGGGTGGCCCAGGTGGTGGTTCAGACCTGAGCTTTGAATTTAGCTCAAGCGATATTAAGGCCCTTCGTTCGATAAGTGATGAACTTAAAGAAGCGTTGGATAAATACGAAGGTGTTACCGACATTAACGACACCTTCTCAGGCGGAAGCGAAGAAATTCAACTCGCGCTGAAACCTCAGGCTGATGCGTTAGGTATTTCTTTGCGTGATTTAGGTCAGCAGGTTCGCTTTGGTTTCTATGGTGCGGAAGTACAGCGTATCCAGCGTGACGATGAAGAAATCAAAGTGATGGTGCGTTATCCGAAAACGGAACGTAGCTCTATAGAGCATCTTGAAAACATGCGTATCCGCGCGCCAAATGGGGAAGAAATTCCGTTTGAGCAGGTGGCGACATTTACAGTTGGTCAGGGCTTTGATTCAATTATTCGTGTCGATGGTAAACGCTCGGTAACCGTAACTGGTGCAGTGGATAAAGCGTTGCTTGACCCGTCAGAAGTAACCAATGATGTGATTGAAAATCTGATGCCGGATCTATTAGCGCGGTATCCCAAGGTGGACTTCCAGCTTCAAGGTAACTCGAAAGAGCAGGCTGACGCTATGATCAGCCTAATGCAGGGGCTTCTATTTGCACTCTTTGCCATTTATACCTTGCTTGCTATTCCACTTAAATCGTACAGCCAGCCTTTCATCATTATGTCGGTTATACCTTTTGGTATCGTAGGCGCCATTGTGGGGCACTTGGTATTAGGTATGGCGGTAAGCGTACTTTCTATCTGCGGTATAATTGCGTTGTCTGGGGTTGTAGTTAACGACAGCTTGATCATGGTGGATTTCGTTAACCGTGCGCGCAAAGAAGGCATGTCGCTAATGGATGCTGCTATTAGCGCAGGTACTCAGCGTTTCAGAGCAATTATCCTCACCTCACTAACAACGTTTATGGGGCTTATGCCAATTGTTTTTGAGCGCAGTTTACAGGCTCAAGTTGTGATCCCAATGGCTATTTCATTGGCCTTCGGTATTTTGTTCGCCACGGTGATCACCTTGCTGCTTGTCCCAGCGCTGTACCTTATTTTAAATGACCTTAAAAGCGTGTTTAAAGGTCGAAAACATACGCAAGTTACGACAGAAAGCTAAATAGAAAATGCCGGTTGAAACCGGCATTTTTCGTTTAAGGAATAAAAATGAAGAAAAATCTAATATACGCTGCCATAGTAGCGGCATCAGCAGGTTTAACCTTGGCGTGTACAAGCTCGTATACCGAATCTACTAGTTCAGTGCAAGGTGAATCACAAAGTGGCGGCATGCCAAAAGTGTCCGACTATCCAGAAACCAAAACTGTGACTCAGCAAGACAACTATCATGGCACTGTAGTGAGCGACCCATACCGCTGGCTAGAAGAAGAAAAGAGCGAAGAGGTAAGTGCTTGGGTTGAGTCTCAAAACACCCTTGCTCGTCCTTACCTGGCTGAATTGCCCTCTAGAGAAAGATACAAAGAACGTCTAACAGCGCTGTGGGACTACGAAAAATATTCAACGCCTTATATGGTAAACGGCAAGCTGTTTTATTCTTATAACGACGGCTTGCAAAACCAATATGTACTTTACATGGCTGATGGCGTTAATGGAAAGCCTGAAGTTCTGATTGACCCAAATACATTGAGTGAAGATGGCACAGTGTCTATGGCGTCAACTGAACTAAGCCCTAAAGCCTCGCTCTTAGCCTACATGCTTTCTGACGGTGGCACTGACTGGAAAACTATCCACGTTCGTGACACCAGTAATAGGTCAGATTTAACTGATATTATTAAAGGCATTAAGTTTTCAAATATCGCGTGGTTGCCCGATGAAAGCGGCTTTTTCTATTCACGTTACCCCCAAAATGAAGCTGGTAAGTATGATGATAGCCAAACCGTATCTATCTATTTTCACGCAATAGGTACAGCGCAAAGTGAAGACAAAAAGGTTTTTGCGTTTGACAATAAACCTACATGGAACCCTTATCCTTCGGTTGTTCAAGATGGCAAAACACTGCTCATTTCTGTGTTCGAGGGATATCAGGCGAATGGTGTTTATGCTAAATCGCTGGTAAATGATGACAGTGAGCTCGTTTCGGTTTTCGACAAATGGGATGGCCGTTACGACCTAATTGGCGAGCATGACGACGAGTTATTTTTCACATCTACAGCAAATGCCCCTACAGGTAAGGTTATTAAGGTTGATTTCGATGATGGCGTTAAAGCAACGGAAACCGTAATTGAAAGTACATCTGATACCTTGTCGAGCGTTTCACTATTGGGTGAAAAACTTTTTGCTCAGTATCTAAAAGATGTAAAAGGGCAGGTAAGTGTATTTGATTTAAACGGCAAGAAAATAGATGAAATTGCGTTTAATGATATTGGAAGTGTTAGCGGGTTTTACGGAAGCAAAAATGCCGATACAACGTTCTATAAACTTACGGGGTTCACTAACCCTGGCCAAGTATTTGCGTATGACGTAAAAAGCGGCGAGTCATCATTATTTAAATCCATCGATACCGGTGTTAATTATGATGACTACGAAACAAAGCAAATTTTTTACACCAGTAAAGATGGAACAAAAGTTCCCATGTTTATTGTGCATAAAAAAGGCTTGAAGCTAGATGGAAATAATAAAACGTTACTGTACGGGTATGGTGGTTTTAATATTTCACTGCTGCCCCGCTATTCAGTATCGCGCATGGTATGGGTAGAGCAGGGCAATGTACTGGCCATAGCTAACTTACGTGGTGGTGGTGAGTATGGGCAACAGTGGCACAAGGCTGGGACTAAGTTAGATAAGCAAAACGTATTTGATGACTTTATCGCAGCGGGCGAGTATTTGGTTGAAAGTGGCTACACCACGCCTGAGAAAATGGGTATTCAAGGTGGGTCGAATGGCGGTTTGCTTGTTGGTGCGACCTTAACACAGCGCCCGGATCTCTTCTCTGCTGCCTTACCTGCAGTCGGCGTGTTAGATATGCTTCGCTATCACACACCTAGTGCAAATGCGCGAGCATGGTCCTCTGATTATGGGTTAAGTGAAAACAAAGACGAATTTGAAGCGCTTTATGCTTATTCGCCACTTCACAACACTAAGCCGGGCACGTGCTACCCAGCTACATTAGTTACTACAGGTGATCACGATG
Organism: Alteromonas sp. AO-Serp; assembly: GCF_017849675.1. NCBI lineage: Bacteria > Pseudomonadati > Pseudomonadota > Gammaproteobacteria > Alteromonadales > Alteromonadaceae > Alteromonas > Alteromonas sp. AO-Serp. Next base: position 22,682 of record NZ_JAFLMX010000221.1, on the reverse strand, counting down.
ACCGAGTTGTGCCGTGGCATAGCTATAAATTTGCAGCTCAACTACAGGCTGACCAAAGCTGCGATAACCCAATTCTACTTCGTGTTGAAACTCGAGCTGGTCACGGTGCGGGTACGCCAACGTGGATGCAAATAGAAGGGTATGCCGACCAGTGGGCCTTTTTGGAGTCCGCTCTCAACTAGCGCATATATACTGCTATTAAATAGAAGCCGCTTTAAAAAGCGGCTTTTTTGTTTGCATTTTAAACAAATGAACATATACTGTATAAATATCAGTATGGTTTATTTTGAGTCTTATCTTGGTTCGCTAAAAAGCGCAACGTTTAGGAGATAGTTATGCAAACAGGCATTAAAGCGGTTGATCAGCTTATTTCAAAACACGGCATTATGGCAGAATTCGGATCAGACACGTTTCAACGCCGTAGCCGCTTGACTGGGGGCGACGAGCGCGCAAATGGGTTGCCTTTCTGTATGTATCAAAAGGTGGCACATGCCCCTTTGTCTCATCAATTTACCGTGCATCACTTTTATATGCCGGGTAATAAGGGGAAATTAGCGAGCTTTTTGTTTAATGAAAAAGGGCAGTTAATTGAGCAGGTCTACTACCAGAAAGTTGCCCGCTGGGTGGAAGTGTGCAGAAAATTACAGCAGCTAGTACAAATGCCTACGTCTGATATTCATATGGCGGCGTAACAGGCACAAAAAAGCGGTAACGTTGTTCAACGTTACCGCCTATTTACGCAATCGGTAGATAGCTCGAATGAATAGAACTAACTACTTATCTTTGCTTAGAAGTAAGTGTATTTAAACTCAACACCCCAAATACGAGGTTCGTTTACGATACCCGTTAAGTTTGCAAAGTCGATTGCACCTTTAACGTTATATTCGTCAGTAATGTTACGACCGAATAGCGCTACCGTGTAGTTGTGCGCAAAGTTCTCGTAACCAATGCGTAAACCACCTTCGAAGTTGTCGTCAGTAGTAAATTCAACCGCTTCATATAGGAAGATGTTGGTTTCGCCTTGGAATGCCCAATCAGTAAACACGAAGAATTCACCGTCATCGCCCATAGGGATGGTGTAACGTGCTGTGAAGTTAAAGATTGACTCAGGCGCTTGCGGGAAAGGGTTTCCGTCAATGATTGCATTGAATCCATCTGGGCGCTCATCAGTTACTGTACAGTAGCCAGTGAAGCCATCAGATGCGCTTGTACCACAAGGTGCAACCGTTAAAGAGTCATCTTTAATCTCAGTGTGGTTATAGCTGTAACCAGCAGTGAAAGTTAGTTCATCAGTCGCTAGCCATTGAGCGTCTACTTCAAAACCGTAAGCTTCACCTTCATCAGCATTTACTAGTGCAGTAAAGTTGTTACCGCCACCAATGGCCGAGAACTGCATGTCATCAACGGTATAGTAGAACGCAGCAGCGTTTAGACGTAGTGTGTCGTCGAATAGGTCTGACTTAATACCCACTTCAAAAGAGTTGATCGTTTCTGCGTCTGCAACTGAAGGTGCACCTTCAAATGCAACGTCACGACCTTGGATAGTTTGCGCTCTGAAACCATTAGCATAGCGAGCAAAAACAGACATGTCGTCAGTTACACGGTAGTTTGCACTTAGTTCAAAGCTTGTTTGACCGTCATCTACGTTGATGTCTTCGTAATCCTGAACGGCAGCAATGCCTAGAACAACGGCAAAGCCGTCAACGTTCTGTTCGCCAACCACAAGAGACTTCTTGTCGTGAGTGTAACGGATACCACCAGTAACGTTTAGCTTGTCGTTAACTTGGTAAGATGACTGACCGAATACCGCCCATGTTTGGTTTTCATGGAATACCGTAGTCGCGCCAAAGAAACCGTCGATGCTGGTTACGTTGAACGATGCATCGTAATAGAAAGCACCTACTTGCCAGTTCATTGGGTCGCTGGTGTTGCTTGCTAAACGAAATTCTTGCGTGTACTGCTCTAGATCGTCAAGGTTATCTTGAGTTACAAAGTTTTGTGAAGCAATTGCATCGCCGTCGATGTCGCCAAGGCTAGAACCTTCAGCGGTTTCAATTGCAGAGATTGAAGTAAAGGTTACATCGTCCATGTCGTATTCTAATTTAAGTGATGCACCTAAACCTTCATAAGACTGTGGGTTGTTATCTGTACCGTTACCTTCTAGATCGCCGTCGTAGCTTACTGTTTCGCGGTCGTAGCTATCGTTAAGGTCATTACTGCCTTTATTAAAAACGTTTCCACGGAAAATTGAAGCAGTACCGTCTAAGTCGCGGCCGTGTACGTTGAGAAGTGCAGAGAAGTCCGCTGATGGCTCCCAAAGAAGCTGTAAGCGCCATGCTTTTTCGTCGAAGCCGCCTAATGCGTCGTTTTGACCTGTTGCTGCGTTGTCGATGTAATCATCACGCTCTTGTGACAATACAGAAAGACGGGCAGAAAGTTCGTCAGTAAGACCGCCGCTAATAGCGCCTTCAAAGTTCATTGTACCGTATGAACCGAAGCCTGCTTTCGCGTAACCTTCAACGTCTTGGGTTGGTTTTACTGTATCAAATTTGATGATACCAGCAGTGGTGTTACGACCAAATAGTGTACCTTGTGGGCCACGAAGTACTTCAACTTGCTGAACGTCGAAAAGCGGGAAGCTTTTAAGTACCACGTTTTCCATTACCACTTCGTCCATGATAATAGAAACAGGTTGTGATGCAGCAAGGTCGAAGTCGGTGTTACCTAGACCACGAATATAAAAACGCGGTGCAACACGACCATTTGATGACTCAGCATAAAGACCTGGTACGCGAACCGCTAGAGCAAGAATATCTTCACCGCCAGAGAATAGGCTTTCGAATTTCTCACCGCTTAGTGTCGCAACAGAAATAGGTACTTCCTGAATTGACTGAGTACGCTTTTGCGCAGTAACGGTAATCTGTTCAAGTGAGGCTTCTTTTTTTTCTGTCGTCGCGGCCTCTTGTGCAAGAACTGAAGAGCTGAACGCAGCACTAACGGCTAACGCTAGTGTGGCGATTTTGTGTGTTCTCATGTTTCCACCAAGATGATTTTAAATTTATACTTTTGTAGTGTTTTTAGCACAAAAAATAACAATCTATGCTTGGCGCTGCATTTTACACAAACTTTTACATAAAAACTTCAAATTTGTGCAAACCAAGGCGTTTTTCATCGAAAATGCACAATATTAGTTAGATTGAATATAACTAAAAAGCCTGTGTGCACAGGCATGGAACATCAAACTTAATAGAGAGATATTTTTTGGTGCAAGTAGTCTACTAACCATCTAAATCAAATTAGCCTCGCTTGAATTTCGCTCGGTATTGAGAAGGTGATAAACCAGTCGTTTTTTTAAATAGTCGAGTGAACGAGCTAAGGTCTTCATAGCCTACAGCGCTAATCACGCTCTCTAACGGCATACTAGAGGTTTCTAAGAGCTTTCTCGCGTGCTCAATGCGCAGCGACTGTAAATACTGACCTGGTGTAATATCACACGCGTTTTTAAATCGGCGTATAAGTGTGCGTTCGGTCATATTATGCCGTAGCGCTAGTTCGCTTAGCGTACATTTATTTTGTACGTTCTTTTCCAGAAAAGACTGTACCGCTTTAATGTCCTTGTCTGAGTGAAATCGTCGCTGACGACTGCTGGCATAAATAGTTTGGCTTGTTCTGGACACATCCAAAACGTGGGATTTTGCCGTATCGCTCGCAATCTGATGACCACAGTAGCGTTCTATCAACAAGATAGATAAATCAATCCACGCCATGCCGCCGCCTGCACAAAACACCGTATCGTCTTCAGTAACCATTTTCTCAGGTTGTAAGTTTACTGTAGGGTACATGGCCTTAAATTTATCTGCATATCCCCAATGTGTAGTGGCAATTTTATTATCCAATAATTCAGATTGGGCCAAAAGGAAAGTACCGGTGCAATTGGCGGCAATGTCGGCCCCCATTTTCTGAAGACGCCTTATATGTACAAGCAGAGGCGCTGTGCTTTCTAGCACTTCATCAATATCGCCACCAATGGTAGGAATTAACAAGATATCAGTCTGTGAGACTTCTTCGATGGCGATATTGGGCTGTAGAACAACTTGATTAGAGCAAAGAATAGGCTGCCCATGGTGACTGGCCAACTGTACTTTAAACTGAGGGTTGGTTGGTAAGTTGTGTATTCGCTGCCAACTAATACCTGCGAAAGCAAATACATCGAGGGCTCCTGTAATGGCAGATGCCAAGGCTTGGTTAAAGCCGAGTACGGTAACGGTGAACTTCGTGTTATTCATAAAAATAATTCGAGTTATAAAATAAGATAAAACTCAGTGATTGTTGGCGTGATTGACCATTATTGTGTCATTAATGACAATGATGGCACGATAACGAATATGACACAATGTGTTAACAAGTTTTCGTAGAGGACAGGACACCATGGCCGATCAACTTATTCCCCGCCGTGAAATGCAATTTCAGCTGTACGAAGTATTAAACACCGCAGCCTTATGTGAAAAAGCTCGCTTCGAAGAGCACAATGTAGAAACCTTCAACGCTGTTATTGATATGGCCGAGAAGATGGCAGAAGAGTTATTTCTTCCTCATAATGCCGTTGCTGATAAAAACGAGCCTACATTCGATGGCACTAAAGTCTCTATGATTGACGACGTAAAAGTGGCCTTCGATACTTATAGAGAATCGGGCTTTATCGCGGGTCACTTCGATTTTGAAGATGGCGGCATGCAGCTTCCTGTTACCGTGATGAATGCCTGCGCGGGCTATTTTTTAGCGGCAAACCCATCGTCAACCGCTTACCCTTTCTTAACTGCGGCGGCCGCTAATGTCATTAAACACTTTGCCTCCGAAGATATCAAAAGTGCGTTTCTATCAAAAATGCTAGCGGGTGACTTCACTGGAACCATGGCACTTACCGAGCCCCATGCCGGTTCGTCACTTGCTGATATTCGTACATCAGCAAGGCCGCAAGATGATGGTACGTACCGAATCAAAGGCAGCAAGATTTATATATCAGGTGGTGAGCATGAGCTTTCTGACAACATCGTACATTTGGTGTTGGCGAAAATTCCAGGTGGTCCAGCTGGTGTAAAAGGCATCTCCTTATTTGCTGTACCTAAATACCGCCTAGACGCTGAGGGCAACCCAGATGTGCGCAACGACGTTACCCTTGCTGGCCTTATCCATAAAATGGGCTACCGAGGTACAACTTCAACCGCACTAACTTTTGGCGAAAATGGTGACTGCCACGGCTACCTGATTGGCGAGCCGCACCAGGGTTTGCGCTACATGTTCATGATGATGAACGAAGCACGCATTGGCGTGGGCTATGGTGCTGCCATGATAGGGTATCGCGGGTACCGTTACTCACTAGAATACGCAAAAGATCGTACCCAAGGTCGCGCTGCGCCTAATCTTGCGCCAGAAGACGAGCCTACACCTATTATCAATCACGGTGACGTGAGACGTATGTTGCTAGCGCAAAAGGCCTACTGTGAAGGCGGTATGTCCCTCTGCTTGTACGGCAGCATGCTCATCGATGAGATGGAAACGGAAACTGACAGCGAAAAGCGTACCGAACTTTCTCAGCTTTTAGATCTTTTAACACCCGTGTTCAAAGCATGGCCTTCAGAGTTTGGCCCTAAAGCCAACGATTTGGCAATTCAAATTCTAGGTGGTGCGGGCTATACCCGTGAATATCCTGTTGAGCAGTGCTGGCGAGATAACCGCTTAAACCCAATTCACGAGGGCACGAATGGTATTCAGGCGTTAGATCTGCTGGGAAGAAAGTTATGGCAGCACGACGGCAAAGGTCTTCAAGTTCTGCTTTCTCGTGTAATCAGTGATATGAAGCGCGCAGAAACACCGCGAGCGCAGGCACTAGCTGCAAAATTAAAACCTTATCTAGACCAGCTTGGTGGTTTAATTCAACAGGCAGCAGCCGATTTGCGCTCAGATAAGCAACCAGTCTTGCTAACCAATGCGAGTTGCTTCTTAAACGTATTTTCAAGTTGTGTGGTGAGCTGGATTTGGCTACGCCAGGCAAATGTTGCCGAACAAGCACTCGCTAACGGTGCTGGCGAACAAGATGCTGACTTTTATGAAGGTAAATTAGCGGCCGCGGAATACTTCTTAAATTGGGAATTACCGCTGGTCAGTCGCGATATTGAAGTGCTTTCTTCACGCGAGGCAACGTGTAACAACGTAAAAGCGAGTTATTTTTAATCATTCAAAACAAAGAGCATGCGCAGTGACTTTTATTTAACAGCGTTGCGCTTGTTCACGAAATTGGAGTACAGCTAATGAATGTAGCTGCAAATGTCGAAGGCAAGCATATTCTTATTACTGGTGGAGGCTCGGGGATCGGCGCTGCATCGGCTCGCGTATTGAGTGCGCGTGGTGCAACAGTCGGTATTGCCGACTTAAACGAAGAAAACGCCAAAACATTGGCTGAAGAAATTGTTGCTGCAGGTGGCAAAGCCTATGCGGTGGCTGTGGATGTTACCGAACCGGCTCAGGTCAAAGCGATGTTCGACACGGCGCTTTCTCATAACGACAAGATTGACGTAATTATTAATAACGCGGGTATCGACCATTTTCCAGCTCCGCTAACTGAAGTCGATGACGCCATGTTTATGAAGAATATTCAGGTCAACTTAGCTGGCGTATGGTATTGCATGAAAAACGCCCTCAAGCATATGACGGCGACAGGCGGTGGCCACATCATCAATATTGCCTCTGTAGCTGGATTGCGGTCTGCGCCTATGATTAGTGCTTACAGCGCTTCAAAACATGGGGTAGTGGGGCTTACTAAATCGGCGGCGGTGGAATACGCAAGGGCGAACATACGCATAAACGCTGTTTGTCCAAGCTTTGTAGATACCCCTATGGTGCAAGGCGTTTTATCAAAATTGGATGAAAGAGGCCAAAAAGGGCTTATTGGCGCAAATCCAATGAAGCGTTTGGGTAAACCAGAAGAGATTGCTAATGCCATTGCTTGGTTGTGTAGTGATGAGTCGTCATTCATGACGGGTCAGTCCGTAGTACTTGACGGTGGTATGTTGGCCTAGAGTAGGCACCGCAACAAGCGTTAATAATAGAAATTAAGCACAAAGCACTTTATCAGCAAGAATTAAGGATATGACAATGAAGAACCTTTTTGATTTAACAGGAAAAGTGGCACTGGTTACAGGTGCAAGTCGCGGTATCGGTGAGTCTATTGCCCGTTTGCTTGCCCAGTATGGCGCGCATGTAATTGTATCAAGCCGCAAAATTGACGGCTGTGAAGCCGTTGCTTCTTCAATTCGTGACGCAGGTGGTAAGGCGACAGCGCTAGCGTGTCATGTGGGTGAAATGGAGCAAATTACAGAAGCATTTAACGTCATTAAGCGCGATTTTGGAAAACTGGATATTCTAGTAAACAACGCGGCAGCCAATCCTTACTTTGGGCATATCTTAGATACTGATCTTGGCGCCTACAATAAAACTGTAGACGTCAATATTCGTGGCTACTTCTTCATGTCGATTGAAGCTGGCAAAATGATGAAAGAGCAGGGCGGTGGCGTCATTCTAAACACGGCATCGGTAAACGGTGTAACACCGGGTGACATGCAGGGGATTTATTCTATTACCAAAGCTGCGGTTATCAGCATGACTAAGTCATTTGCAAAAGAGTGCGGTAGCTTGAACATTCGCGTAAACGCATTATTGCCAGGTTTAACCGATACTAAATTTGCGTCAGCGTTAACAACTAATGAGCAAATCTTGAAGCACGCGCTTAAAGTTATTCCACTAGGCCGTGTCGCTGACCCAGATGAAATGGCGGGCACGGTATTGTATTTAGTATCAGACGCTTCAACCTACACGACCGGCACGACAGTGGTGGTAGATGGTGGTATGCTAGCGTAATTAGATACAGTTATGAGATACGACCATGCATATATGGGTTGACGCCGACGCGTGCCCTGCAGTGATCAAAGACATTCTTTTTAAGGCAGCCAGACGTACCAAGCTGCCTTTGTCTTTGGTGGCTAACCATTCTATGTCTGTTCCACCAGATAAGCACATAACCTTAACGCAAGTGCCGTCAGGCTTCGATGCTGCTGACGATTATATAGTAGAGAAGTGTGAAGCGGGTGACTTGGTGATTACCAATGACATTCCATTGGCCGCTGATGTACTGGCAAAAAATGCGCTAGCGTTAAATAACCGTGGTGAAGAATACGACAAGTCGTCTATCAAGCAGATACTGGGCATGCGTGATTTTATGGAAACCATGCGCTCAAGCGGCGAACACACAGGCGGCCCAAAAGCCTTCTCCCAACGTGACAAACAAAACTTCGCCAACGCACTAGACCGACTCCTCACCCAAGGCCTCCGCAACCTCAAATAAAATAATGGGGTCAGAGTACATTAATTTGGGGGTCAGAGTACTTTAAATACTGAAAAAAGTACTCTGACCCCCATTGGGTTTTAGCAATCTCCACCACCGCCATCACTGCTACAAGATGAGCTTGAGCTACTGCTTGGTGTGTATATCGCTGAGGCGCCATCGCTTTGAGAGCCTGGCGTACCGCCGCGAGTCTTGGAAATAAACGTAATTAGGAACATCAACGCACATAGCGAAATAATAGCGATAGATGCTTTCCACTCACCGGTTACAGCTCCGCTATAACACGAGTACGCAGCCACGGCTAAACTAACAAGCCTTATTAGTAACCTCATAACGATCTCCTTTTTACCGGAAGGCATTAGGGGGAAAATGTACTCTGCCCCCATTTTTGCCATTTCTTTGGGGGCAGAAAAGTACTCTGACCCCATTATTTGGTGGTTATCTAACGATGGTCATCTCTTCGATGAGGTTTGTTGCACCGTCAACGTATTCCATTACCCATAACATGTAGCGGCTATCTACATGGATGGTACGGGTTGTTTTCGGGTCAAAATCCCAATCAGAATTGACGCTCTCAAACGTACCGTCAAACAACAAACCGATAAGCTCTGCTTTTGCGTTGAGCGTTGCTGAGCCTGAGTTGCCGCCTGTTGAATCTAAATCCGTCAGGAAGTTTACCGGCACGCTGTTAATAGCGTCTAGTTTGTAAGGTCCGTATTTCTTGTCCTCAATAAGCTCAAGCTGTTTTTTAGGTGAGTCGAACGGTGTCTCGCCCGTGTCTTTTTCGGTAATACCTTCAAGACGAGTAAACGGCTCGTAAATCAGACCGTCTTTTGGCGAGCCGCCCATTACGTTACCGTAAGTGACGCGCAGCGTACTGTTTGCATCTGGATAAGCAAGGCTGCCCAAAGATTTTTGCCACTCAATAATGGCACTCATGTATTTAGGGCGAAGCGCTGCAGCTTTACCGCTTAGCGTTTTGCTCTTATCTTCAATAGCCATCTCGGTATCGAACAGGGCAACCGCAAGTTTAATGAACGGGTCGTTGCTATTTTCGAAATCAGCGCGGCTTGCAGTTAACCATTTCAAACGTTCTTCAGTGTTAGTCAATGAAGTCTTGTCGTAAAACGCCTTTAACTTCTTCTGAAGTGTTTTCCCGTCAGTATCACTATCAATGCCTACTGCTTTATCGAACGCGGCTACTCGGTTTTCTTCAGGCTGTTCAAGGTACATACTAATCATTTTTTGCCAAACGGCCTGATCAACGGCCGGATCAAAGCGACGCTCAATGCGTTCTACGCCTTCTTTCAGGCGAATTTGATCGCGGTCCTGAAATCCAGATTCACGTTCTGCGTCCGGCTTTTCTTTTTCGATGGCATTGCGATAAAGGGTTTGGGCTGACGACAAGAGTTGTGCACGACTTAGGTTGTTGTACCAGAAGTTCTGCTTGTTCATTTGCATTTGTTCAGCACTAACCGCATCAAGATCGGCTAGTGCTTGCTTCATTTCACTCTTACCGTTTTTATCAAGCCATGCAGCTAGTTGCTCTTCACGCTCAGCGCGACGTGGAACAAGTCCAACGCGTTTAGCGCCAGAAAGCTGGCCCAACGTATTTTTGTGGAAGTTGTTAAGTCCCGCTAACAATGCTTCGTATTTGATACGCGCATCGCTGCCTTCTTCAGATGCACTTTCGATAGTCTTGATCCACGCGTCTACCAGTTCAAGGTAAGTGGGATATAACCAATCAAACGTGTACGACACTTGTGATAAACGTGCATAGCGATTAGTAGAGCCAGGGTAGCCCGCTGCCATAACAAAGTCGCCGTCTTCAAGTCCAGCTGCCGAAACTTTTAAGAAATGCTCAGGTTTAAACGGCACGTTCTCTTCACTGTAATCAGCAGGTTTACCGTCTTTACCCACATAAGCACGATAGAAAGAGAAGTCGCCCGTATGACGAGGCCACATCCAGTTATCTACATCACCACCGTATTTACCAATTGAATCAGCAGGCGCGTAGGCAATGCGCACGTCACGAATTTCCATTTGCTTAATTAGCTTATACTCAAGGCCTTGGAAAAACGAAGGCACAGAGCAGCGGAAGCCCGCTTCAGACTCACATTCTGCAATTAATGCTTTGCGGTTCGCTTCAATGAGGTCGTAGCGCTCGCGTCCTTGAACGTCATCGCTGATACCGCCAATGACGTTGTCGGTTACATCAGAAAAATCGACCGTAACGAACATGCGTGTACCCGGCGCGGCCGGCAGTTCTTCACCAATTTCTTTTGCTAGGAAGCCATCTTTTAAATAGTTGTTTTCTGGGGTGCTGTTATATTGAACAGAGCCGCGCGCACAGTGGTGATTAGTAACGGCCAAGCCTTTGTCAGAGACAAACGATGCTGAACAGCCACCTAATGAAACAATCGCGCCCATAGGAAACGCGGTTAGGTCGTTAATACTACTAGCAGGGATTGCTAAGCCTGTTTCTTTTAAATCGCCGGCAATTGAAGGGAGTTGTTCTGGCGTGAACATGCCTTCCTTAGCATTTACTTGCATTGCACTGCCAAGTAGCGCGGCAGAAAGACAAAATACACTTACTTTAGACATGGGTGATCCTTGTTCTTGTCGTTAATCTCATTGTTATAAGTCAGTCGTAATAAATACCAAGTTAACGTGTACGTCAACATTGTTACAGTGTAACGATTATATCCGGCTTGCCCTACTAAAAGGCGTATAGCGCACCGCGTGAATTTGTTAAAAAGTGTAACTAGCCGCCACTGACAGCGTAGTTGGGGCGTTCATCGCAGAAATAGGAAGACGGGTAATTTGAAGGCAATAAAAAAGGCAGGGTGTGAACCCTGCCTTTCGAATCTTAAGAATCAATAGTTCGTACTTAAAGCACTGATACCAATGCTTTAGCTAGTGTTTCTACGTTTTCTTGGTTGATGCCCGCAATGTTCACGCGGCTAGAATCAACAAAATACACACTGTGCTTTTCACGCACTTCGCGCACTTGCTCTGGAGTAATACACAAGAACGAGAACATACCTTTTTGGTCGTTTACGAAGCTAAAGTCTTTAGGCGAGCCATTATCGTGAAGGTTTTGAACTAGCATTGCACGGAGTGATTTCATGCGATCGCGCATTTCGTTCACTTCAGATACCCACTCGTTGTTAAGTGCTTCGTCAGCTAGGATAATGTCTACCAACGCGCCGCCGTAGCTTGGTGGCATAGAGTAGATGCCACGTGCGATTGACTGAATTTGACCCTGAGCAATTTTACGGGTTGCTGAATCTTCAGTAATGATGGCAGCCAAACCAACACGTTCGCGATAAAGGCCAAAGTTCTTAGAACAAGAAGCTGCAACAATAACCTCTGGTAGGTTTTCTACCAATAAACGCATGCCGTACGCGTCTTCTTCTAAACCTTCACCAAAACCGAGGTAAGCCACATCGATGAAAGGCAGGAATTCTCGCTCTTTCGCTACTTCTAGTACTTCATCCCATTGTGCATTAGTAAGATCAGCACCTGTAGGGTTGTGACAGCAACCGTGTAGAAGAACGATATCGCCTTTTTCAGTTTTGCGAAGGGTTTCCATCATAGCGTCAAAGCGAATGCTTGCTGACGCTTTATCGAAGTACGGGTAGGTTTCGATTTTAAGACCCGCAGAGCCGATAAGTGGAATGTGGTTCGCCCATGTTGGGTCGCTTACCCATACTTTAGCGTTGTCGTTACAACGGGCAAGTAGTTCTGAAAGAATACGCAATGCACCGCAACCACCTGGAGCTTGAACCGCTGCAACGCGGTCTGCTAATAGAACGGGGCTAGTCTTACCTAATAGCAAAGACAACATACCGTCGATAAAACCTTGGTTGCCCTGAGGCGTGATGTAGGTTTTGCTAGTTTCGGTATCTAAAAGCACTTTTTGCGCTTTTGCGACACTTGAAAGAATAGGGGTATTACCTTGCTCATCTTTATATACGCCAACACCTAAATCGATTTTGTTTGGGTTGGTGTCTTCACGAAAAGCAGCTGACAGGCCAAGAATTGGATCTGGGGCGAGATGGGGTAATACTTCAAACACGATATGTCCTCACGTTACGTTGGTATGCAAAAGATAGCAGGCTGGCATTATGCCACCGATGGTAGAAAAAACGACCCCTAAAGGTTGAAAATATTTCAATTAGTCGAGGAAAGAAAACGTAAACGAAAGTTTCATTTCAAAAACACCCTAAATTGAAAAAGAAAAAGCGCGGGTTTCTTGTGCTTCGCCTTTGTCTGAAAAGCGTCGTTCTTTCCAGGTCAGCGTATTGTTTTTATCTACTAATAGCAGTGTAGAGGTACGCGTTCCGTATTTTTCGGATTGAATAAAAATGGAAGACAACGCCTTTTCCCACTCATAGCCTACGCCCGTGTCGGGTAACAAGGCATCGTCAGCTTTATTGTCGTAACGTAAAATATCAAATAAGTCTTCATCATTAATGATGTTTTGTTTGGTGACATAATTGTTCAATGCGGTAACGCCCTGCGTGACTTTTGGCCAAGGTGTGGCAATATCCGCGTTAGACAAACCGTAGACACCAGTGTCGATAATGTGGGTCGAATTGTTTACGTTGTTGTAAACCTTAAGCGAATTTATATCTCCGAATAACAGGTTGTAGCCGTTGTATCGGTGGCGCGTTTTTTCTAGCGTTGCCAAGTATTGTGATTGTGCAACAGACTTCATTTCGACTGAGTCGTGCTTCAGCCAGTTGGCGACTAATTCACCTCGCGATACCGCATTTTTATTGATGTTGTGTGGGTCCCTTACATTAGTAAGTGCCGCCACATATCCGTTACGCGTAACACCCATCCAGGTTCCATTAGCTTCTAAGTCTTGTCCGGCGAGCAAATGCGGGTGGCTTTTCCAGAATGAAGACGGCGCGGTTGGTCGTGCGTAAAACTCATCCCGATTCGCAGCGATGATAAGCGGGTAGTCATCTCGCATATTGTTTGCGATAAATAAAATACACATAGCTATATTAAGCCCATATTCTCTAAGAATTCAAAACGCTGTATTGTTAACAATTGCGTTACAAACCCATTTTGATTACTCTTCGCCAAACTGCGCACACTCCAACGTTTTACTCTGTTAATTAATATGCGGGTACAATATGGAAAGTAAAGCGCTTTTCGTTACGGCATTCCACTTCGAAGCCTCAGAAAATAAATTAGCAAATAGATAACCTAAGTGTAGTAAGCAGAGCATAATAATAATGACAGAAACCTCACACCCTCAAACCCACTCTCAACGGGCCAATAGTGTCAACGTTGGAGAGCATGTCCCTCGCAAGTGGCCCAACTGGTTGTCGTCGTTCGCAGCTTGGGTGCTGACAAAAAGGGGCTGGCGTGTAGAAGGTGAACTAATCAATCAGAAAAAAGCCATTTTAGCGGTAGCACCGCATACATCGAACTGGGACTTCTTTATTGGCTTGTTCGTGGTTTTTTCCTTTAAGCTAAACATTAATTTTTTCGGAAAGCACACCATCTTTGCGCCCCCTTTGGGCGCTATTGTTAAAAGATTAGGCGGTATTCCTATAGAGAGAAGTAAAGCGCATGGGGTGGTCACGTCTATTGCAAATAAGATAAAGGAAGCCGATCAATTAATACTCGCGTTAGCGCCAGAGGGTACACGAAGCCCCATTTATCCATGGAAAACAGGCTTTATGCACATTGCACGAGAAGCCGAAATTCCTATACAAGTCATTGGGTTGGACTACGCCAGAAAAATGATTGTGTTGGGGCCAATTATTCAGAAAGTGACTAACATAGATGAACAAATGCAAACTATTTATACGTTTTATGATAATGTTTGCGCAAAATATCCTAAAAACTGCATTACAAAGCCATAATCATTTCTATTGAAGTGGTAAGTACGCAACCGTATCAACTCAGAGTACTGGTGCGCACTCGGCTCGGTCGCAAACATCTATTTTCGGAGCTTCACCCGTGACAAAATTGGGATTCACAACCCGTCAGGTTCATTCTGATCGCATGCTAAATACGCCTGAACATGGTGGTGTTCACAGCAGCACGTCTAATTCAGTTCTTTTCGAGTTTAAAGATGCGCAGGGCATCATCGATGCGTTTCAAGGTAAACGAGCTGCTCATGTTTATTCTCGTTCATCGTCACCTTCTGTGGCGGCACTGCAAAATATGCTTAATGATCTGGAAGGCGGTGTAGGTACCTTGTGTTACTCAACCGGAATGGCGGCGATAAGCAGCTCGTTATTTGCTTTACTCAAAGCCGGCGACCATTTAATTGTAAGCCAATACCTATTTGGTAATACGCGAAGCTTTTTTGAAACCATTAAAGATTTTGGTGTGCAGGTTACCTACACAGATGTGACCGACATTCAGCAAGTCAAAGAAGCTTACCAGCCAAACACAAAAGGCGTTTACACCGAAACCGTAGCTAACCCTGTGACACAGGTGGCCGACCTTCACGCCATCGGTCAATTCTGCGAAGAGAAGCACATGCTGTTTATGGTTGATAACACCATGACGCCACCCCCTGTTTTTTATGCTAAAGATGTTAAAGCGTCGTTAGTGTTTTGCTCGCTGACAAAATACATTGCAGGTCACGGTAACGTTTTAGGTGGTGCTGTCATTGATACGGGTAACTATGATTGGAGTAAGTTTAGTAACCTAAAACCGGCTTATCAGGTTGCAGATACTGCACAGTGGGGCATTACGCAAATTAAAAAGAAAGGTTTACGCGATTTAGGCGCTACATTGGCACCGCAATCAGCGACGGCCATTGCCCTAGGCATGGAAACCTTAGATTTACGTTTATCACGAAGTCAGCATAATGCTATGCAGTTGGCGACGTTCCTAGATAATCATCCCAAGGTATCTAAAGTCTTTTATCCAGGTCTTGCCGACCACCCTCAGCATTTCATGGCACGGGAATACCTAAACGACGGCTATGGCGCAATTTTGAGTTTTGACCTTATCGACGGTGCTGATCCAGTGGCGTTTTTAAACGAAATGAAGTTAGTTATTTGCGCCACGCACTTAGGGGATAATCGCACCTTAGCGCTTCCAGTTGCGCCTACTATTTATTTTGAGAACACGGCAGAAGAGCGTGAGTTAATGGGTATTTCCGATACCATGCTGCGTATTTCGGTAGGTATTGAAGACACTCAGGATCTGATTGCAGATTTCGACACGGCGCTAAATACCATATAGATAAAATTTTCTTGTCGAGAAACACAAAAAAGGGGCGTTTGCCCCTTTTTTTATTTTAGATTAATTGGGTCTCAATATAATTGAAACACGATGGGTTTAGCTATTTTTGACTAGTCAAAACCTAGCGTAATTTGTCCACGAATTTCACCACTTGGGAATGCATCTGAGTGGAAGTTAGTGTAAAGACCTCCGTCTGCCATAACATTCATTTGCTCAGCAGTTAACGTAGTATTAGCTGGCACAGACCACATACCGCTGGTTCCAGCAGTAAGTCCAATTAGAACATCTCCATTTACGCCCATTTCACCCTCGTGAATGTGAGCCATGTTTGCTGTCATACCGGTAATGGTAACGCTGCCTGACAGTGCACCTGTAGATGTATTCAAAGTAAATGCACCGGCGCCGCTTGCTGTTGTAGTTACTGCAGGCACTTCTTGTAGGCCGTTGGCAATGATGCCGAACACTTCAATATTATCAGGCGTGATTTGGCCGCGAATTTCACCACCAGTATTAGCTGCTGTATGCACATTCACATAATGACCACCTGCCAGTAGTTGCGTAGCTGTGGCTTCATCTAGTGCTATGCTTCCGTCTGTCATCCAAACGCCAGCGGTGCTTTCACTTTCCACAAGTCCTACAAGTACGTCACCATTTTCACCAGCAAACCCAGTATGAATGTGCGCCATAGTCGCATTTTCAATAGTGGTTACCGCCACAAGAGAAACGTTGTTGTTTGTGGTGTCGAAGAGCGCATAGCCAGACCCCATTGCCATGGTGTCAACTGCTGGTACCTCTTGGCTGCCGCTTAGTGAGAATGTTACTACCGCAGTTGTGTCGGGAACAATCTGACCACGCACTTCGCCATTAGGGTTAGCGGTAGTGTGAACATTTAAATACCACTCACCGCTAGTCAGCGCGTCTAAGTTGCTAGGTGAAATATTAGTTTCAGCGAGAACATAAGTACCATTACCAGCATCAGTCAGTGGGAAAGCAACCGGACCATTCATACCAATGCCGCCATCGTGTACGTGTACACCAGTAACATCCGTTAAGCCTGATACGTCAACACTTACGCTAAACGCCGGTAAGTCTTCGTCAATTTCGACCACTGCAGTTGCCATAGACATAGTAGTAACGGCAGGCACTTCTTGTGAACCACTTAAGTTTACATTGTAAGTCATGTCAGCATTAAAAGCTGGTGGAGGTGGTGCTAGGCCATCAAGCAACGCTAATTGAGGTAAATCGCCTTCCATTGCACCATCTAATGCGATAGCAGTGTAAATCTCACCATTCTCAAGCGTTAAAACGCCTGTTTCGATTGCCGCTGTTTTGGTGCCTGTTGGTGTAACCGTAACGACGTAGTCACCTTCTGCAAGACTTACGTAACCTGTTTCAACAAGCTCGCCAGTCTCATAGGCAATATCGGCAAATGCCGGGTCAACCGCATCAATTTCGCCATCTGCGGTTACGTAAATATCGACGTTACCCGCTGAAGGTGAAGCATGTACAATACGCACTTTCGCTTCAGTCGCTACGGAGCGGGGCATATCAACAAGCACATCAAGTTCTGGTGCAGCCAAAACGTTGTTTGCGATAGCGGTATAAGACATACCTACTTCTAGCGTCAACTCAGCATCGTCAATTGCCACAACACTGTTGTCGCTATCGGCTACAACGTCAATGAGATAGTCACCGGCTGCAACAGACAAATAGTCTGTGGTGCGCGGGAACTGTATTCCGTCCACCAATACTATTTCGTTATTTGCTACAACATCAACCGCTGGTGCGTCGCTGATACCGTGCACAACGCGGATAGCAGCACCTGCTTCTGCATCCCATATTTTGAAGCTTCCATCACCGTCCGCGGCCAGTAATGTTACTGGTGAATCGCCTGTACCTACGTTATTAGTGGCAGCGATAAGCAAATCGGCACCGTCTGCAAGGTTTACCGTACCAGAGTCGTATACAACCGTTGTCTCACCGGCCGGTGTAATACGAATTTGATAATCGCCCGCGGGTACTTGAATCAAATCTGTCGCGTCAGTAAATTCAGCAGTAACAAGCGGCTGCTCGGCAGTGATATCTGTATCTGGTGCCGTAACATAAATATCAACAATAGGAGCCATTGATGCTGCATGTACAATCTGTACTTGAGCATTACCCGCGTCAACTGCGGTTTCCATACTGGTCACTGTTAAAAGCGATAACGACTCATCGCCAACATTACCTACGGCAAAAATATCGTAGTTCATGTCAGCTTCTAAAGTAACGTCAGCTTGCAGCACTTCAGCGTTTTCACCTGGAAGAATGCCTGTAACACCAATATCGTACATGCCTGTCTCGACTTCGAATCGAGATGAAGCAACTTGGTAATCAACGCTTTCAAGATCGTTGAGTATGGCGTCGTTAGCAGTGATGTTTACCATTGGTGCGTCTGATGCTGCGTGAACAACTCGAACGTTTGCGTATTCTGGGGCGGGTGTGGGCTCTTGTACGACATCGTCGTCGTCATCCGAGCAGCCAATTAAAAACAGTGGTAATATTGAACATGCAAGGAGCGCTTTGGTCCTTCTCATATTTTGTATCCTCTTAATTGTGTTGTGGCAAACTCGGTTACGCTGAGCAAATAAGAGAAGATCAACCCCCTTGCAACATTAACGTAATGTAATGTTTTCAATAATTTCACATTTACTCTGTTCCTTGGCAGTTTGTTCTACAAAATAGAACGAAGCCTTCATGTTTTTGATATTTTCGTCCCACCCGATTGCCGTAATATAGCCATATATAATCGAAACAACGAATATTGGAGTTCGGCATGAAAAAAGTACTGGCTATATTTTCCAGCCTAAATGGAAACCAAGGTAATTCTTCAAAGCTTGCAAACGAGTACCTTTCAAAAATTGAGAATGACGGTTCTGTGCACATTAACCGCGTGGATGTTGCCTCTCTGGCACTGCCTCATTTAACAGGTGAAGAAATGCAAGCGTGGATGACTGAGGCGTCTGAGCGAAATGAATCACAACAGGCATTGGTAAAAGTCTCTGATGACATTGTTGAAGCAGTAAAAGCGGCTGACGAAATTGTGCTAGCCGTGCCAATGTACAACTTTGGCATCCCATCGAGCTTAAAAGCTTACTTCGACCGTATTGCAAGAGCTGGTATAACATTTAAGTATACCGAGACAGGTCCTGTCGGATTGCTAGAAAATAAATCAGCGACTGTTTTTGCCGCGCGTGGTGGTGTGTATGCAGGTTCAGACTTTGATACGCAAACGCCGTATTTAAAACACTTTTTAAATTTTGTTGGTATCAGTGACGTTAAATTCGTTTACGCTGAAGGACTTAACATGGGCGAAGAGCAAGCAAACAAGGCATTTTCTGAAGCAAGCGAAAAAATTATTGAACTAACCAACAACTAAACACACTAAATTAATGCAGTTAGCTAAAACGTAGGAAGTATGTTTTCAGCTAAAAGTGTGTTCCAAGTTGAGTGTGCTTGATTGCCCCGCGTGTTACGCGGGGCTTTTTTATGCGCGGCTTTTAGATTCTCGTTTGGTGTGACCTATAGGCAGCGTTGATATTCGCGGTTTTATTCGCTTTTGAGGAGTGCCTCTATGTCAGCGATAAAAGCCGGATCAGTGGGCTTTGTTGAACTAGGGTAGTGGGTTATTTGCTTACCAGAGCTGTCAATAAGGTACTTATTAAAGTTCCATGATGGCGCTTTGCCGGTGGCGGTTTTTAGCATTCTATACATAGGATCGGCGTCTTCACCTTTTACCGATATTGGTTCAAACATCGGAAACTTTACGCCATAAGTCAATTCACACAGTTCTGCCGTTTTGCCTTCATCATTATCTTCTTGGTTAAAATCGTGCGACGGGAAGCCAAGTACTACAAAATCTTTGTCTTTGTAGTCACTATAAAGGGCTTCTAAACCTTCAAATTGTGGCGTGTAGCCGCAATAGCTGGCTGTGTTCACCACTAAAAGGGTCTTTCCGGCATATTCGTTACACAAATTCACCGTTTCTTGTGAGTTGAGCTTACGCTTCATGAACTTTAGTACGCTGGGGCACTCGCTCGCAAAGCTAGGAGTCGTGAAAAAGCTGAGCGCAAGCAACGCAGGTACAAAACCTTTCGCTTTCATAGTGTTTTACCTCATCAGTGAATTTTTGTTATTTTGTTCAGGCCGACAGACCAGTTTCACAACCATAAACGCAGATGGTTTACGTTTGGTTCACTATCTCAATCGATGAACGTTAGCGCATTAGTAACTGCTCTGCGTATAATGTTAACGTTTTTTACATAACAACGACTTAAAATAATGAAAAAATACTCTTCTTTACTCATCGCGGCTAGCGTTACTTTTGCGTTGGGCGGATGTGCAAGCACTACTAACGAACCATCTAGCCAAGCAGCGTCTACATCGCTTCCTGCTGCCACTGTCCAGCAAACCGTTACACCAGATGTCGCGCCTCAGAACAGCGCGAAAAATGGTGAAATTACTTTGAAGCAAATAATGTCAGACCCTCAATGGATGGGCGCGTTACCCGAAGGTATGGGGTGGTCGGTCAATGGCGATAAAATTGTTTTTGAAAAAGAAAGACAGAATAGCGCGTTAACAGATGTTTATGTTGCTGAACTCTCAAACCCTGCCAATGCCGTAAAAGCGCCATTATCAGATTTACACAAGTATCGTTTTGACGAACGTGTAGTAAGAAATGATGGTGTAATTGCTTATTCATTTGAAGACAGTGTTTATGTGCAATTTACCAACGGTGAAACTGTGCGTATCGCGCGTGGCGGGAATGCGCTGTCAACGCTTTCATTTATGACTGATGGCCGCTTAATGGCGTTAAGCGGTAACAAATTTATTGCTATAGACCTATCTAACGGCACCCGCGAAGAATTATTGAGCTGGGAGTTTAGCGACGAGCCTAAAGCGGTTGAGCCGCCTAAAGATTATATTGCCGAGCAGCAGCAGTCGCTGGTGGAATACATCAAACTACAGCGCAAAAACAGGCAAGAAAAAGACGACGCGCATAAAGCGTTGGCTAAAGAAAACAGCAGTGTAGCACCTACGCCTTTTTACTTTGATAAGTCGCATCGACTAGCGGGTATTAGCGTATCACCTGCGGGTAACTTTGCAGTAGTCGCCACCACGGAAAGTAAGCCGACTCGTGATGACAGCGACATCATGCCGCATTATATCCAAGAAGACAGCCGTATTGCCGCGAAGCCGGTACGCCAACGTGTTGCAGATGCAGAATCGGTAAATCATGAACTGTGGCTGCTTAATTTGAAAACTGGCGAGAAGAGTGAACTTAAATACTTTAATTTGCCTGGGTACAATGACGACGTGCTTGCAGATGTAAAAGAAGAAAACGCGAAAGCAAAAGGCGAGACCTATGAAGTTAATCGTTTGCCGCGCGACATTACCTTACTGCAAAGCTGGTATTGGACTAAGCCTTCGATTCGCTGGCACAAAAACGGTAACGCTGTTGCCGTTATGCTAGAAGCGTGGGACAACAAAGACCGATGGATTGCAACGGTCGACTTAGCGAATAAAACGCTAGAAAACCAACATAGGCTTCATGACGATGCGTGGGTAAACTACCGTTTCAACGCATTTGATTGGCTAAATGACAGCGAAACACTTTACTATCAGTCTGAGCATACTGGTTACTCTCACTTATACGTTCAAAAGCCTGGCGAGAAGCCTGTCGCGCTAACCAGCGGCCGTTTTATTGTTGACGATTTAACGCTTTCTAGCGATGACAATTATATCTACTTTAAAGCTAACATGGAGCACCCGGGGCTTTACGAAGTTTATCGTGCAGATTTAAGTGACAATACCATCGATACCATGACTGATTTGAATGGTATGACAGACTACTCACTTAGCCCTGATGGTAAAAATTTGCTGCTAAGCCATAGCAAGGTGAATCAACCACAAGAGCTTTACGTTAAGCCAGCAAACGAAACAACAGCGGCAAAGCAAATCACGCAAAGCACCAGTGCAGATTTTAATGCACTTCCATGGGCGGTGCCTAACATCGTTGCTATTGAATCGTCGCATACCGATGCACCTATTTACGCACGAGTATATTTACCGGAAAATTACGACAAGACGGCACCAAATAAAGCGGTAGTGTTTAATCACGGTGCAGGCTACTTGCAAAACGCCCACATGGGGTGGTCTGGTTACTTCCGAGAATACATGTTCCATAGCATGCTCGTGCAGCAAGGCTATGTCGTACTAGATATGGACTATCGCGCTAGTGCTGGTTACGGACGTGATTGGCGAACCGCTATTTATCGTCAAATGGGTACGCCTGAAGTGCAAGATTTGCGTGATGGTGTTAACTGGCTTGTTGAAAATGCAAATGTAGATCGTGAGCGTATTGGCACATACGGCGGTTCATACGGCGGCTTCTTGACCTTTATGTCTATGTTTACTGCGCCAGATCTGTTTGCGGCAGGTGCAGCACTTCGTCCGGTAACCGATTGGGCCCACTACAACACGCCATATACGGCTAATATTCTTAATACGCCTGATATCGACCCCATTGCGTTTGAGCGTAGCTCGCCAATTTATTTTGCCGATGGATTAGAAAAGCCGTTGCTTATCAATGCGCCAATGGTTGATGACAACGTGTTTTTCCACGACACCGTGCGATTGGTACAGCGTCTTATCGAGCTTGAGAAAGAAGATTTTGAAACGGCCATTTATCCGGTAGAGCCACATGGCTTTGTGCAGCCAAGCTCTTGGCTTGATGAATACCGCCGTATCTATAAGTTATTTGAAGAAAACTTATAAGCAATGCCTTTACTTTAATCGCCCAACGTCTAAGAAGCGCTGGGTTGCTCATAAAGTAATAGGCATACAGCAAAAGGCCCAAATTCAATGAATTCGGGCCTTTTTTAAATCTTCACTTTTCGTTTCAGCACATTTTATCTGTTTTTAACGAATCAATGTGCGCAATAAAAATGACGTTATTTCGCTTTAGCTGTTATTTTCTTTTCGCCGTAATAAACATAAGTAAAAAGATTGCGATACC
>NZ_JAFLMX010000059.1:0-41858 GCF_017849675.1 Alteromonas sp. AO-Serp | reverse complement strand
GGGTTGACTTGAACACTGCCTCGCCCGCGCTATTAAGCTACGTATCGGGCTTGAATAAAACTCTAGCGCATAACATTGTTAATTTCAGAGACACCAATGGAGCTTTCCCAGACCGTAAAGCGCTATTGAAAGTAGAACGTTTAGGGCCTAAAGCCTTTGAGCAAGCGGCGGGCTTCCTTCGCATTGTAAACGGCACCAACCCACTTGATGCCTCTGCGGTTCACCCAGAAGCATACCCAGTGGTAGATAAGATTGTTGATACTACCGCTGTTGCGGTTAACGACATCATCGGCAATACCGAGCTGCTAAAAAGCCTGTCGCCAGACACCTTTACCAGCGACGCATTCGGTTTGCCAACGGTTAAAGACATTCTAAAAGAGCTGGATAAACCAGGCCGTGATCCTCGTCCAGAATTTAAAACTGCCGCGTTTAAAGAAGGCGTTGAAACCATTAACGATCTTAAACCAGGCATGATTTTAGAAGGTGTGGTTAGCAACGTGGCCAACTTTGGCGCGTTTGTTGATGTAGGCGTACATCAGGATGGACTGGTGCATATTTCAGCACTGACTAACAAGTTTATCTCAGACCCACGCGAGGTAGTTAAAGCAGGCGATATCGTCAAAGTAAAAGTGCTTGAAGTTGACGTACCTCGCAAGCGTATCTCCTTCACCATGCGCTTAGACGACACACCGAGTCAAAGCAATAATGCAGGCGGCAAACCTGCAGCAGGAAAACCACAAAATAAAGGGGCTGGGCGTGCTAACGCAAAAGCAAACCCGCGTTCGAATCAAGGTGGCGGCAATCGCAATAGCCAACCTCAAAACAGCGCTATGGGCAACGCCTTTGCCGATGCCTTTGCTAAAGCGAAAAAGTAAACGGTAGCGCTTAACTATTACTTTGAAGCAACAAGGCCCACTTTTTAAAGTGGGCCTTTTTCTTATCTCAGAGCAGTTGGGAGAGCAATCGAAAAGCCGAATGCTCGTTCCGTCCTAGGAGCCAGAACAATAATGCTGCAAAAAAGCTTCGTGAGATGGCATATTTTGCAGCCCCTTGTGTACTGCCATCTCTATGCCCTGTAAGAATCTTTGCAGTTCGTTTACGGGCATACCTCTTACACTGGAGTGATAACTTTTAGGTATTATTCCCTGCCCCAGCATAACTTGCGTCCATGAATCGACTCTGAAAAGCTCTCCGTCTTCCTGAAAGGCATGGCCAAACTCTTCAAATAACTGCATACGATGTTTCAATGTTTCGGGCACTTCCATGTCATGGCAATACTGCCAGAATGGGCTGTCCTTACGATGCGTAGCGTGATAATGGAGAATAATGAAGTCCCTAATTTTAACAATCTCATCAAGTGTTTGACGATTATATTCCTTGGCAATACGTTCGCTGACTCCACTATTAGGGAAGAGTTTTAAAAAGCGAATGACGCCCATTATGATCAGATGAATGCTGGTGGACTCCAGAGGCTCTACAAAACCACTCGACAATCCAAGCGCTAGACAATTCTTATTCCACGCCTGAAGGCGTCGGCCAGTTTTAAACTTTATCACTCTAGGTGTGGTGATCGTTTTACCTATTACGTTATCGAGTAGACGTTGTTTGGCATCATCATCTGACAAATATTGACTGCAATAAACTAATCCATTCCCAGTCCGGTGTTGCAGAGGAATCTTCCATTGCCACCCGCTGTCATGCGCTATGGCCATTGTAATAGGGCGTGGGGCGCCGACAGATTCAGTTTGCACGGCTATAGCCCTGTCACAGGGCAGCCATTGTGACCAATCTTCGTAGCCTGTTTTCAACGTTTCCTCGATGAGTAAGCCTTTGAATCCAGTGCAATCGATAAAGAAGTCACCATGGATTAATTCGCCTGAAGCGAGTTGAAGATACTCTATATAGCCCGTTTCCTTATTTTGATGAACGTATTCGATCTTTCCTTCTTTTCGAACAACACCTCTTGTTTCACAGTAATCGCGGAGCATCTGGGCATATAGGCTAGAATCCAAGTGATAAGCATACTGAGTATTTGAATTCTGAGAGGCGGCGAATTTATCTTGCTTAGCAGCTTGAAGCTCAAAACAATAATTACCAAAATCTTTAGCCACTCCTTGTTCTTTGCCATAAAGCCAGAAGTGATGGAAGGGTGCGACAAAACTCTCTCGCCCAGTAACGCCAAATGAGTGAATATAAGCATCACCATTTTGGCCCCAGTTTTCAAACTGTATGCCAAGCTTAAAAGTGGCCGACGTCGCCTGCATGAATTCCTTTTCGTCAATACCCAGCAATTTGTGGAATACGCGCATAGGAGGGATAGTGGCTTCGCCAACACCGACCGTTCCAATTTCGTCAGATTCGACCAACGTGATGCTAATCGTAGGACCCATTTGCTTAGCAATTGCTGCCGCCGCTGTCCAACCCGCAGTCCCGCCTCCAGCAATGACGATCTTTTTCACGCTTTTATTCACTATTGTCTCTCTTTTCTTATCTATTCAGTTTGTTTACCAGCATAGCTCGCAGTTGGCGGGATTTTAGTTCATCTAATGGAGAAAGAAGTCCGTGTGATTCAGGAGGTAAGTGCTGAGTAGGTAATAATTCATCGTTAAAAATATAATAGTCGAACACGTGTTTCCAAGCAGCTTTTTCGTGAGCAGGTTTGTCGCGAAGGCTTAAGATAGAATGGTATAAAACGTTCATTGCTGAGCCCATAAATCGCTCGGCATTGCTCCACCAGTAGTTAACTAAAATATTAAATTTATCCAATCCTTCCACTTGATGCCACCACATGCTGGGGATAAAAATGGCGTCACCAGGCTCTAATTCGGCAGTGATACCTTTTTCTTCAGCCTGTTTAAACTTAGGGTGTTTTTGATAATCAGGGTCGTAAAAATTTACCATAGAGATTGCTTGTCCTCCTGGCGTAGGCGACAAGGGGCCAGGATACAGATTTTCGATTTGATCTGGTGGAAACAATATAAACTTGCGCCGGCCTTTTACCACACATGCCATGTTATCTGATGCATCGTAATGACATTTGGCGATAGACTTATTGCCTATCCAAATGCTCGGAATCGGAGATTCAGAATTAGGTGCCAGTTTCGCAAACGACATATCGAGATCATTTTTTTGGCGAAGGCCGGGGAAACTAGAATCTATAACGTTTGAAGCGATATACACGCTAGGCGGCGCCGAATCCTCAAGATAAGTTATAATTAGGTCTAAGACATCGCCTATATGAGCTTTTTCTTTTTTGAAATTGAGTTGGGTTGCATTGTCGTTATACCCGTACTGCCCATCGAGCCCAGCTTCCCCAAAGTAGGTCAGGGTAGGCCGACCATTGTAGAAAGCTTTCAGATACTCCGCGGCGGCGATATCGGAATGTAGGCTTTTTTTTACAAGCTCCCAGTGATTAACAAGCCCCCTGAGGACTATAGGTTCGTCGTAACTATGCAAATCATCTGGTATGTTTCCCGATTCGCTGGGACGTAGTTCTCTCGCTTTTCGAGTAATAGGTATCATCTTTTTAAATACTATTGTGAGAGATGAAGGTTTTTGAGGTTTATAAGCTTTCTTACATTTGTCATAGATGCCACCACTGCGAAGGCAAGTTGTAAGTAACCGGATTTACTTAACGCCTGCAATTCGCTACCTGTCAATGCTGCGAGTCTTTCTTCATGAATTGTATAGTTACCACTTAACCTTCGCTTTTCACCATTGCTTAATTCAAATTCAATATTGACAGGCTCTATAAGATCTAACGCCAAAAATTGTTTAAACATATCACTTTGGATTTCCAAACCACTATCTATAACCGACAAACACGATGATATATGGTTCAAATATGGGCTATTTCCTCCATGAGTAAGGAAAAGCGATTGCCCTTCACTGTTACTCACTTTAGGGTGATCCATATCAATGTGTATAACAGCATTTTTTTCTTCGCTGTGACTAGATTGTTGAAAGCCAATTAGAAAAGGCCCTTTATTAAGGACTGCGGGTACGTAATCAGCCTTCCACCCCGATGGATAAGAGGCGTCTAAAAACAAGTTTTCGTTTTTTTCTAAACCCAGTAATACTACACATTGATAACCGTCGACTTCGCTATCTCGACGGAAAAAAATAGGATAGTGTTTTTGTAATTCAATGAATTCAGATGGGAAAGCTAAAACACTGGCCTGATCATCACCATACCGTGCGGCGTAGTGAGTGATAACTTTTGTATCTTTGTGATTGACGTTGTTTAACAGCACGTGTTTTGTCATCTGTCTCCCCTTAATCACATGGTCTGAATGCACCCAATATGATTGCTGTGAAAGCCCTTTATATTGCCCACAACAACACTAAAATAAAACATGTAATACACACATTCAGACAATTAAAAAGGCCGCTGTACCGCGGCTATAAATAGCTATTTGCGCTGGCAAGCTATTGTTGCCAGCGCTTGAAACAACTCACTTAGAACTTATAGCGGGCACCAAGGTTGTAACGCGCTCCAAGTTCCGTCAAGAACCACATTTGCGTTTTGTTTCGTGCAAAGTCTCGTGCGTTCTCGCCCGTTACGTTTATACCCTCGACGAAAACACTGAATTGCTCATTTATGTTATAGCTAAGGTTTACATCAACTTGTGTGTAAGCTTCGGTATACCGGGGGTTATTTGAGCCACCTCGGTTAGCTTCAGCTAAAAATTCATCGCGCCAGTTAACAGCTATTCGCGCTTGGAATTTGTCATCTTCGTACAAGCCCACTAGGTTAGCCGTATCGCTTAGCCCAATTAAAGCAAACTGTGACGTATTAGGATCTGCATTGTTATCAAAGCCTACATCACCGTTCACGAAGGTATAGTTGGCCTGAACACCAAAGCCTGTCTCGCCAAAGAAATGCTGAACAGCAAACTCTGCCCCGTAAATTTTCGCAGAGCGGTTGTTATCAGGGGTGTTAGTCCTAAACACATACTCTGGGTCTGACTCATTGGCGAGA
Source organism: Alteromonas sp. AO-Serp (assembly GCF_017849675.1). Taxonomy (NCBI): domain Bacteria; kingdom Pseudomonadati; phylum Pseudomonadota; class Gammaproteobacteria; order Alteromonadales; family Alteromonadaceae; genus Alteromonas; species Alteromonas sp. AO-Serp. The sequence continues at coordinate 36,877 of NZ_JAFLMX010000059.1, read as the reverse complement.
ATATCCCATCCTGGAGTTTCTGCGAGTTGCTGTATCTGTTCGGGCGTGCCAGTGTAGTCAGCAGCTCCGTTAGGAAAGGCTTCTGGCTGGCTTAGCAATACGGTCATTGCGTATAAAGATGTATCATCTACAGCGATACCCAAATCTTGGAGAGCGGCGGCTGCTTCCAGAGCACGAGGACCCGCTGTTGGGTTGCGTATACCTAGAATGGGCTGGTCTACTTGGCGGCTGCCTAGGAAATTAGCCACATCTTTTTGAAAGAATCCTGCAGAAACATAGCTCGTAGAATCGTAGTACCATTCTAGCGACACATCTGTATTCGACGACTCAAGTGGCAACAAGCCTGGGTTTGAGGCGTTTGCCGTAGGTATTGCACCTAATAACGTAGAACCGCCGCCACCACCAAAGTTGCTCGCCGACACACCGAGGCTGCCAAGTCCAGCACGAGCAATAGTTTTGCTATAAGAGAAGCGACCAATCAAATCTTCGCTAATTTCCAGTTTCAAATCTAAGCTAGGTAGTAAATAATCATAGCTGTTCTCAGCTGATGCTGGCGTAGGGGGGACATCAGAATTTACAAAGGGAACGATATCGTTATTATCTTCCCAACGGAATAAAGTTTGACCTACTAGAGAGGTTGATTTCACATCTGTTTCTTCGTAGCGAAGCCCGGTTAGCACGCTGAAATACATGCCACCAAGTTCTCCATCTAATGAAACTTGTGCATACGCCGCTAAAGTGTCCTCTTGAATTGTATCGTCAAACGACAAGGCTTGCTCGGTTGACGATGGAATGCCTGGATATAAGGATTCAGCGGCTGTATAAAGTTCACGAGCGTCAGCAATAAAGCCAAAGCCACCCGGTAGTACACCGTAATCGTCAAATTCACCAGGTAGATCGAAAGGTTGAATTAAGTCACCAAACTCGCCAGGATTAGCAACCCCCCAGTTACCTAAGGCAATGTTGTTGCCAGCCGTTTGGAACGAACGAGATTCCATTTCCCGAGCTTCAACACCAAAGTCGAAACGACCATTATCTAACACATATTCGCCGTCTAACTTAAACTGTGTGATCTTCGAGCGCTGAGCTGCGTTACGAATACGCGCAATTGACGAACCTACATCACCGGCATCAACTACTCCGTTATTATTGGCACCACGAATACTGTCGTCGTAAACATTTAGATAAGTAGGTAACTCCGAATCGTAGAACCACTCCCTCTCTACAACAGTAGGGGCGCCTAAACCCACCGCAATTTCTCCCGAGCCACGTGGGCCGGTACCACGACTGTGCATCTCCGAGTCATGCGCATCAAACGTAAGTGAAAAGTCGTTATTTACTAAATATTTAAAGTTTACACCTATTGAGTCTAGCGTATTAGTTTGCTCTCGCCACTGTTGCTCATAGCCTTCATCTGTTCCGCCAGCATAGGTCTCTCTCATATAGATAGGAGTTTTTACAGTGCTGTTATCGAATTCCACAACCTGTGTATTGCTGCCAGTTTGTACCCAGTTAGTAATTTCGCCACGTTGTTCAACTATTTCGTTTTCAGCAAAGGTGTAGTCAACGGAGGCTGTGAACTGCTCTGTAGGAGCAAACTGAAGAGTTAACTGCACATTATCGCGAACGCGCTGAGTATTTGAGAATGCGTAACGAATATCATTTGGGCGAGCATATAACTGGCCTTGCTGGGGAGCATTGATATACTCAGCACTTGTCGTATTCCACAGCCTATCTGGATCAGCAAGATCGTCCCAATAATCGATATTCCAGTCATTTACCGTCGCACCGGTGTAACCTGAGTCACGCTCTTGGTGGATCGCAGCTACGCTAACGCCCCAGGTCGCGTCATCGTTAGCGTAACTAACAATCGCCGAGGCCTCTGGAGTTACATCGTCTCCCGTTCTATTTGTCGTGTCATGTACCGCTTTTACACCTGCAGTAGCCGTAAAACCTTCATTGTCTAAGGGTTTAGCTGTCACGATATTAATGGTTGCACCAATGCCGCCCGTTGCAATATTGGCCTTACCTGTTTTATATACTTCTACCGCTCTAACGGCCTCTGAAGCCAAATTTTGGAAATCAAATGAACGGGTGTTGCCCCCACGAGTTGTTCCGTCAGCACCAGAACCCGCACCATAAGTAATAGCCGCAGGCATTGTACGACCATTAAGTGTAATCATATTATTACCACCCGCGAAACCGCGAACAGTCACTTCTGAACCTTCACCGTTAGTCCGGCTGATTGAAACACCGGTAATACGCTGTAACGATTCTGCGAGGTTAGTATCTGGGAACTTACCAATATCTTCAGCTGAAATTGCATCTACGATACCAGCAGAATAACGCTTAATAGATGCGGCTTCTTGCAAACTACCTCTTATACCTGTTACTTCGATAATCTCTGTCTCTTGATCATCTCGTTCCTGAGCAAGTACGGGAGTTGAAATTGTAACTCCCAAAATTAAGGATAAACTTGTTGCCAACTGTGTTTTGGCAAACTTTCTTTTCGACATGTGCCTTCTCCAGATCCCGCATTAATGAGTGTATTAATTCGTTAACATCATCTGTACCGCTATTCGTTATTTTCAAATTACACCGATGATTGTTTAACGCCTCAATAATAGCGCTCGAGATAAGACAAAAGCCTTTATGTAATTTATCAAACCGTTAACTAAATTTTAACAGGGCGTGAGTTTTTACTGCTCTAAGTAGGATTAGTTCGACAAGTATGAGCATGAAATAAAATCGTATAGTAATTACCACTGGGCTCGAACCGAACTCTTTTTCGCTGAGGATAGAAGGTGCTATTGTTGCAACTCAAAAACTAGCAACTTTACTTTCCTTACCCTTTTGATTTTCGCTTCTATAAGCTGATGGCGTTGAATTAAAGTGCTTATTGAAAACAGAATACATATATTGGAGTGAGGGATAACCGCATTTTTCGGCAATGTCATTTATTGACATCTCTGATTCGGCGAGTAGCTTACACGCGCGAACAAGTTTCTCGTTGTGAATTGCTGTATGAACACTGTAGCCATGTTCTTGTTGAAAACGATTTTCGAGATTAGACCTGGAAATACCTACGAAGTCTGTTACCTGATCAACCTTGATACCTTTAGTGGCAAACTGTCGTATAAAGTGAACGGCTTGAATAACATAAGGGTCAGACAATGCTTTAAATTCTGTCGATTGACGTGCTTCAACGCCTACTGGACCCACTAATACCTGACTTTCAGGCACCTTTTTACCTTCTAACCGTTTGTGAAGAAGTTTCGCGGCTTTATATCCCATTTCGAAACAACCTTGTGTCACTGAACTCAAGCTAATTCGGCTTAGGTTTCTTGCTAAGTCGTCATTATCAATGCCAATAATTGATACTCTTTCAGGAACCTCTACCCCTAAGTGATCACATGCTTGGAGTAGGTGCCGTGCTCGGGCATCGTTTACCGCAATAATCCCTATAGGCTTTGGCAGATTCTCTATCCAATCGCTTAATTGCTTGAACGTGGAATGCCATGTTTTACGGTTTGTGGCATGGCCTTTATAAATTTGGTAGCTATATTCTTCTTTACTTGCCAACTTCGCGAATGCGCGCTCACGCTCGATAACCCACCGATGATGTTCATCGAGGGGTACGCTATACATCGCAAAACGTTTTAAGCCTTTCTCTTTTAGGTGTTTAAACGCAGATTCAACCAGCGCGAAATTGTCTGATGCCACGTAAGGAATATTCGGGTATTGTTCTAAATCAGAATAGGAGCATCCTACACCGATAACCGGTTCAGATATGTTGTCTACAATTTTCTTAATTTCTAGGTCATCATAGTTAGCTATTAATCCATCACAGCGCCATTCACTAACATCATCACCATGAAACCTAAAGTCCTCTTCTAAAAAGACGTCCCAATCAACTTTAGTGGTATGCAGGTAGTGTCCAATACCCTCTAGAATTTGTCGATCGTACACGTTATTAGCATTAAAAAGCAGCGAAATGCTGTGTTTTGATTCATACATACTCGGACCTGAACCTGTTAATCGACCTAATGTAGTGTTACTTGATACTCTGAATTTGAATACATTTCAAGCCTAGTTGAAAGCCGTTATCTCTTTAAAAATGCAAAACGAGAACAAGTATCTTAAAAAACATAATTGTTAATAATAGCGGCAAGTTGCAACATGATGATAACAAATTTTTATTACACTTATTCCACTTTTCTTTTCCATATGTAAGTAGACGCAGTAAATGAATGCACAAACCAGTTCCATATCTATCACAGAAAAAATAGGCTATAGCCTCGGCGACTTAGGCGCCAACCTTATATTTCAAACGCTGATGACTTTTCTGGCTTTTTTTTACACAGATGTTTATAAAATCCCGCCAGCCTCGGCTGCAACAATAATTTTTGTTGGCGGCATGATAGGTGCTTTTTTTAATCCTGTGATGGGTGTGATAGCAGACCGTACTCATACACGCTGGGGCAAGTTCAGGCCATGGATACTATGGACTTCGGTTCCTTTAGGTATAATCTCCTTACTTGCCTTTAGTACTCCCGAATTGAGTGACCAAGGAAAGTTAATATACGCTTTTACCACATATGTATTGTTGGTCGTGATTTATTCTGCGAACAACCTTCCGTATTCAGCCCTAAGCGGCGTGTTGACTGGCAACATGAAAGATCGAAACAGTCTATCGGCCTACCGTTTCGTCGCGGTAATGATTGCTCAATTTATTATTCAGGTTTTGTTGCTACCTCTTGTGTTGATTTTAGGAGACGGGGATAAAGCAGCAGGCTTTCAAAATACCATAATGATATTTTCTGTTGTGGGTATTATTTTCTTTCTGATTACTTTTATAACTACGAAAGAAAGAGTGATCCCTTCACCAGGAATGTCTTCGAGTATCAAGGATGACATAACAGATTTGATGGGCAATCGGCCTTGGTTAATTATTCTTTGCGTCACTATTTTAGTTTTCGTCACGCTTGCTTTAAAAGGCGGTATGTATATCTATTATTTCGAGAATTATTTAAGTGCAGCTCACATTCAAATATTCCTAAATGATATTCAATTCAACGCGTCTATAGATGCACTCAACAAAGTACTCGTCAATGCTGGCCTGACCGAGTTTCGCTGGCCTGAAGATGCGGCAACATCTGGCTTTAGTTTGTTTAATGCTGGCGGCATTATTTTTATGATTGTTGGGATAGGGTTTTGCAAACCTTTAGCTGATAAATTTGGCAAAAGAGATGTATTTGGATGCGCTCTATTTGTCTCAACACTTTTTATACTCGCTTTCTACATTATACCTCCTACAGAAATAGGTTGGGTGTTTTTGAGTCAAATTATGCATGGCTTCTTTTATGGCATTACGATCCCCTTACTTTGGGCAATGGTGGCGGATGTTGCGGACTATTCAGAGTGGAAAAATAACCGTAGAGCCACCGCGATTATATTTTCCGCAATGATATTTGGGCTTAAATCTGGCCTAAGCATAGGGGGAGCGTTAGTCGCGGGCATACTGGCTACCTATGGATATGATGCAGAATTGTCATCGCAAACCGTAGCCGCGGTTGAAGGAATTAAATTATCGGTGAGTGTCTATGCTGCTATACCTTTTTTACTTTGTGTTATTGCTGTGCTGTTCTTGTATAGCATAGACAAGAGTAAAGAGACTCAAATTGAAAAGGAATTAATGGTAAGGCGGGCTGTGAAGGTAGAGCTTTAAGGAGTATAAAATGCCAGAGAAACAATATGAAAATGAGATCGAAACATATAAAGAGTCTGCGATATCCAAGCCTCTTGTAGAGCACATCTACACCGCAGACCCTTCTGCACACGTATTTGAAGGGAGAATTTACATTTATCCCTCTCACGATATTGAAGCGGGAATACCTTTTAATGACAATGGCGATCACTTTGCTATGTGCGACTATCATGTACTTTCCATGGACTCGCTAACATCACCGGTGCAAGATCATGGTGTAGCACTGCACGTGGATAACGTGAAATGGGCAGAGCGCCAAATGTGGGCACCAGATGCCGCAACTAAAAATGGTAAATATTTTCTTTATTTTCCTGCGAAGAAAAGCGATGGAATCTTTCAAATTGGCGTTGCTGTAAGCAATACTCCTCATGGTCCATTCATGGCCCAGCCTGAACCTATCGGCGGAAGTTATTCTATTGACCCAGCCGTGTTTGAAGACGACGACGGAACACACTACATGTATTTCGGTGGTATATGGGGTGGACAACTACAGAACTATAGAGATAACAAGTACAACGCTTCTTCTGCAGAACCCCAAGACGACGAGCCTGCACTTGGTCCAATAGTGGCCAAGATGAGCGAGGACATGCTGGAATTTGACCATACGCCCAGAGAGATACTGATTGTAGACGAAGGTGGCAAACCTTTATTAGCGGGTGACCATGAGCGTCGCTTCTTTGAGGCATCGTGGATGCACAAATATAAAGGGAAGTATTACTTCTCCTATTCGACAGGCAATACCCATTTTCTTTGCTATGCAATTGGCGATAGTCCTTACGGGCCATTCGTTTATGCTGGACGAATTCTTGAGCCCGTGGTCGGTTGGACAACACACCATTCAATTTGTGAGTTTGAAGGTAAACACTATTTGTTTTATCACGATAGCACACTCTCGGGTGGCGTAACCCATTTGCGTTCCGTTAAGGTGGCACCGATAGAATATGATGATGATGGAAAAATTATAACGCTTTCCCCTTACGGCGATGTACGCGTTGAGTAATGTAGAAGAAAAGTAGGGTTAAAGCGGCATTCAACCGAAAGCGGTTTAACATATTACAAGTGTAATGCCTTTAAAGAGGTTTCGGTAAAACCTCTTCGTGAGAGCTAGTGTATCGTCTATATCACATTGAACGTTTTCGCCTTATGTCTTAAGGCTTTATACGTCGGTCTGTTTAGGCGATACTCTAATTTTATTAAAAGTTCACAACCGACAGTTCGCTCTCTTCGGGCATCAAAATGATATGTGCTCAATGAGTTTTCGTGTCTCCTCACAGCGACCTCCTCCACACTAAGCCCTTCCAATTAATCTTGGATAAATTACACATTGGACCCGAGAAATTTATCGAGAAAAAGGAAATGCGCTGGACCGAAAAGCCGGCCAGCACACCGATACTCATCTTAATAAAGCCAGAGGACTTCAAATGTCATTAGTATCCGTAGCCGGCTAGTCACTCGATAAAAACACTCTGCTCTGGCCCAAGATAGCTCGGTTTTAAGCGACCTGTATCCACAATTATTTTTTGAATCACCACACCAGGGTCAATGGCGTAGATCTTTAGGGTTTTCGCTCCGGGTGTTTTTAGAGTATGGTGACTTATCGCATAGCGAACGCCCTTTTTAACTGAATCCTGCCATGCTTTGTCACTGTTATCCTCTAGAATATCGATGATCTGAGGAGGCTCTTCACCCAGTGAAATTGCGTAGCGCAGTCCCCGATCAGGAACAAAGTTTAGACTTGGCGCTACAATTGTTTGAATGCTTATGTCGCCGCTGCTAAACAGATGAAGATCGTATTCAATGACTGGCGAAGCAGTTAAATCTTCTACAAATGTTTCATCGATAGGCATTGATACTGCCATAGATGAGCGGGTGCGGCCATGTAGTGGAATTTCGTACCATAAGCCGCTATCGGTGCGGTGCCGTCGTTGTGTATTGGCTGCCTCTATTGAGATATATCCGTCAGCTTCCACAAAACCTTTGATACTTTCTTGTTGTCGTTTAATTGCCGATATACTGATTTTTGCATCACCCCAAGCTGCTCCTGAGATCACAATATGACCGGCATGGTGGCCTATCGTTAAATTTTCCCAATCTATACTGACTAATATGCGTTTATCATCTTTTACTTTTCCTTCTTGCTGGCTTAGACGTATCCAAGGAGCAGAGACCTCTGCGGTAAAATCAAAGGGAACAGTACCTTTGTTATATATTTCAATGTAGCGTTGGGATTGGCCGAAAGATTCGAACGTTAGCTTCATATTGCTATTGTGAGGCCATGATGTACCGCTATCCTGGGGCCAAGCTGCGGCACTACCTTCAATAGACACGCCCATATCAGACACAGCATTTGGTTTGTTGATATATAACACCGGCATGGTGTCTTCTGGTGGGTTGTTCCAGTTGGTATAACCAATATGGGGTTGAGACATAAAATGGTTCCAGCGCCCATTATTTAGCTCGTGGTACCTTCTTTCTAAAGCTGCATCTTGTGCAAACCACTTTCGCGCTTTTCGGGCATAATCATTCGCACTCGCACGTTCTTGCAGGGCGTACAGTCTGTTTTTCGCAAGGCTGTGGTTTAATTCGTAGACAATGCGCACAGCTTTAATTGGATGAAGGACAAGCTGAAAAAAGGCATCTTGATAGGTTGTTGGTAAGTCCTGGTAAATCGATTCTGCCTTGAGCTCTAGCGCAGCAAGTTCTTCAGAAATACGGTGAGCTTCGTCGTATACATATATACTATATGTAGAGGACGCAACAAGCTCAGGTTTACGCCTGCCATTATGGCGCGTATAACCTTCAACGATATCTGCAATTTCCTTTGCGTGTTTTTTACCAAATTGTTGGCTAGCCCATTTTAATCCAAAGTTTGCAAGTGCTTCGGTATCCATAAGTGTTGGATCCCAGGCCATGTTCAAAAAGAAATCAATCGGATACTCCATGGGTTTCAAGTCCCCTACATTGGTTATCCATATTTCTCGTGCTTCGAATTGATAAGCCAACTGCATCTGTTCCCATATTTTGGCGATAGGAACGGTATTAATCCAGCGATAGGAACGCGGCCCCCCCACATAGTCAAAATGATAATATACGCCAGCTCCACCTTTTCGTTGGCGCTCTTCTGGTGTAGGCAAACGTCGAATATTGCCCCAGTTATCATCAGCCCATAGCAGTGTGACATCATCGGGCACTCGCATTCCATTTTCATAATAGCCTTGAACTTCTTTATAAAGGGTCCACACCTGTGGTATGTCAGACACATCCTTTTCAGTAAAAACATCGGATAATATCTTTCTTTGGTCGGTGACCACCTTTTCTAAAAGTGCGATATTTTGAGTTTCACTCATCGGCGTGTCTTCTTGGCCACGCATACCGAGTGTGAACACACTATCGAAACTTTTATGACGTTTTGCTCCTTCCGTCCAAAACTGATATAGATTGTCTTGATTTACCGCATAATCCCATTTTCCCTCCCCGAACCTGTTCCATTCTTTATCTGCCCGCATCATCGGTTCATGATGGGAGGTGCTCATTACAATGCCCATATCATGTGCCAGTTGAGCATTCATTGGATCGTCAACGCTAAACGCATTATTCCACATAGCTGGCCAGAGAAAGTTGGCTTTTAACCGTAGAAGTAGTTCGAATACATGCTGGTAAAATTCATTGTTGTAGTTGCCAAATTTGTCTTTCACGTACCCCGTTAACGCAGGTGCTTCGTCATTTAAAAAAATGCCCCGGTACTTTACTTTTGGCTGGTCTATGATCTGAGTTTTATGATGTATATAGATATTTTTATGAGTGCTGACGGGAACATCGGCCCACCAATACCAAGGTGAAACGCCAAGTTGGCGTGCGAGTTCGTAAATGCCATAAATCGTCCCCCTGCGGTCACTACCGGCGATCACTAACGCTTGTGCTATGTTTGGCATGGGGGAGGGAATTACCTCAATATGATATGCCTCCCATTCACCACGAATACGCGAGAAGTCGACTTTCCCTTTCCGTTCAAGCATCTGTAATTCGGGGCTGTTATCCAATGTCCCGATAATGACAACAGCCGATTGTTTAACTTGTGGCTCGGCGATAGAAGGACTATTTCCTGTTACTTTCTTAATGTCACCTTTGAGCTGTTCAATCGCCATGATTACGCCTTTAGGTTCACCATTGTTGAAGATCAGTGGAGCTGGCTGGCCATCGACTGCGAAAGGTAAATCACCGCTATCGCGCTCAAAGTGCACAAATGACTCAGCTGCGATTGCTGGACTATTTATCCCTACCCAGAACACGATCAATAAAGTAAATGTTCGTATCAAATCAGTCATGGTTCCTCCGAAAGCTGCCCACCTAACTTGGACATTAATTTACTCACACCCCTAAGATACTCGCGCAATCTTACGGCAGGCGGGAATGTTAATTTTTTGTTTTTTTTGAGTTTCCCCTTATAAAACTTTGTAAAACTAAGCCCAAGACAATAAATAACGGTAGAAGGATGGGGTAAGAGTGAGGTTTAGGACAATAGTACACGCAATATAAAGTGATAATGACCATGACACACGCAAGTCAAATGCTCTTGTTAAATCTGCATGTTTTCTTCCATGCAGAATTTAACAGTTACGTGTTTCCTATAAGCAAAAGCTAATGCCTGGTACTAATCCAAATTAAAACGAAATGGAGCGGCAGGTAACCCATCTTTGTTATATAGATTCGCGGCTGGGTTGTCTGCCCAAGCATAACGGACGGCCGAAGGGTGCTTTACATCGGGGTGCCAAACCTGAACACGCTCCCCCTTAATCTCTGCTTTTGCCCAGTGAAACACTCCACTTTCATCCGCGATTTCAAACCCTGTCAAATTAGTACCCGAAGTGGACAAGCCACCGCCTTGATACTTAAAGTTAATCCACACATGGCTTCCTTTTAGAGTTACCTTTGTTGCCATAGGGCCGCTGTACACAATGTCTTTACCGTAAACTTTATGGAGCGCATTTTTGGCGAGTCGCTCACCAACTGATTCTTTATCTAAAGGATGTATATCATTCCATTCACCTACGTCGATGGCCACCGCCATGCCCGTGTTGGGCAAAGACAATGCGGATGCTTGCTGTTCTCTTAACTCAGCCCAACCGCTTTGGGCTGGCGTTGACAAACGCGGGTTAAAGTTAGCCAACTGAACAAATAAAAATGGCAGCGTGGGGTTGCTCCATTTATTTCGCCAGTCTTCAATCATGGTTTTAAACATATCACCATACTTATCTGGATTAGCTGTATTTGACTCCCCCTGATACCAAATAACTCCTTTGATTGGTAAAGATGTCAGTGGGTTGATCATGGCGTTGTACAGGCCCATGGGTTTGTATTGAATGAAGGTGGTTTGCTGAAGATGTTCATGGACAACGCCAAGTTTGTAGTGCCATTCGCCGTTTAAATCTACGCGAGTTTCACCTGCGCCAATCCAGTATTCCTTGTCAGAAACGAACCCGCTGTGGTCCCTATGACTTTCTAAGCGAATAGTAATAGTATTGCTTCCAGGTTTAAGCACATCAGCGGGCACCGTGTAACGGCGGGGAGGATACTTATAGGTAGTTTGCCCCACTTTGGTGCCGTTTACATAAGTCGTGTCCGCATCGACAAGTGCTCCAAGCACAAGTGTCGCTTGTTCACCTACAAGGTGACGAGGCCACTGAAAGCGTTTTCTGAACCAATGCACGCCATTAATAGGCTTTTGCTCCGCGTCGGTTAGAAAACCAGGCACCGAAAATAAAGTCCAGTCACTTTCGTCAATGTTGTTTGACCACCAATAGGGCGATACATTACCTTTATCGTGAGTTGATATGTAATCTTCCCATTGTCGTTGTCGCTCAGCATCTTGGGATATAATTGAGTTAATGACATTATCACTTTGGAAGTGCTTCGCTTCTTTCAAATCCTCGGGAAATGAGGCCAATGCATCTTCACTCATCCACGACTGTATTGGCGTTCCACCCACTGCACTTAGAACAATACCTACTGGTACATTCACATCGTCCTGAATTGCGCGTGCAAAGAAAAAACTAACGGCTGAAAACGATTCTCGCTCTCTAAGTTTATCGGCCGATTTCCATTGTGCGTCTTTTACATCGATATTTGGCTGCTTGAAATTGTACTGCATAGGTACACTAAACTCGCGGATCAACGGTCTGCTTTCATTTGCTACAATGTCAGGAAACTTTTCCTTTATTCTCGCTAGCGGTAACACCATGTTAGATTGCCCAGACGCCAGCCACAGGTCCCCGAAATATACGTCTTTGACTTCAACAGTATTGTTGCCAACAAATGTCAGGGTATGAGGTCCGCCCGCAGGTTGTTTGGGTAGTGAGGTGCGCCAAATGCCGTCTTCTTTGTCAGCTTTTGTAACAGCCAATGTTTCACCATTTAGGAAAATGGTTACTTTTTCCTCAGGGCTAGACCATCCCCAAAGAGAAACTGGTATATCGCGCTGAAGTACGGCGTGATCGGACAGCACTGAGGGAAGCTTTACCTCAGCGAAGGCCCAACGGCTACTGAATATGAGTAATATTATGGTGCACCTAAACACTACTTGTTTCATCCGATACTCCTTTCATCCTAATGCTACTTATTAGCAGTAAACTATCCGAGAAATAAAAAACCAAAAATTGTAAATGCAATACTGTTTTTTGTTATGAAAATGTTACTGGCAATTCTCTATTCTCCACTATAACCAAACGTCACGTTTGGCCTTATTACGTTATTACTAAGTTAAATTTCGTTTTTTAGTAATGACGGAGTGCCCCCCAATAAATAAATTAGGAATATAGCTATGTTGGTTTATCGAAGTATTTTATTAAGCTTATTAATGCTCTATCTGCCCGCTGTGAACGCAGCAATTCTTGAAAACGGCGATTTCTCAACGTGTAATTTTGCAGGATGGGAACGAGATACAGATGGCGCTGGCGTTATAGCGTCGGGAAATGACTTTTCCATAAATGGCACCGCCCCCAGTTGTGAGGCTGTAATTAGTGTTGATTACACAGATACAGAAGCCTTTTTTGCAAACACATTATTTCAGTTTTTAGATTTCAGCTCTGCGGGAAGTGGACCACTCACTCTGAGCATGGATATTGAGGTAAATAGTGAATTATCAGACATCGATAATAGTTTTATTGCCGATTATTTTGTTATTAGCTTTTTTGATGGCATCAATTTTTATAGTAATACGGGCTCTACCGGGAGCCTTTTTGAAGCCGATATTAACGGCTTGGCCAGTTACACTCTTTCTTTTCTACTTGATCCATCGCTTACATCAATCTCGAATTTGTCCCTAGATTTTCAGCTTCTGTTAGGTGCAGATGATGATGGTTTTACCGATTTAGGTGGTTCTACTCTCCGAATAAATAACGTATCCATTACTGAAAACAGGGTGCCGGTTCCAGCGCCTAGTGGAGTAATACTTATGATGATTAGTTTGGCTGCTTTAGGCGCGCGAACGTCGCGAGGAAAGCAGTTAGGTTGGCAGAGGAGCTAGGACAATGACCAAATTTTTACTGAAACTAATTATAGTTACTTCTTTAACCTGGCTAGCTTCACCCGTTTTAGCCGACTGGACTGATATTGAAGAAATATCGATTAGCAAATCTCGACCTTTATTTGACAGAACGAACAGAGTCTACGTTGTTAATGTACAAATACAGAATGATAGTGATGAGGACATTCAAGGCCCTCTAAGAATGCTGGTTAAAAACGCTACCATTGAGGTGACGGGCGAGGATGGTCTAAGCGAAAGTGGTGCGCCATATTTTGTAGTTAGTGAAGCATCATTACCTGCTGGTCAAAGCGTCTCGGTTAAAACGACGTTTGAACCGAATCGAGCGAGGCTCGCCTTTGATGCTGTTATTCAAAAGGCAGAGCCTAACGTTGCAATTTATGCAGAGGCAGAGGGCGGGGGTGCCAGCACGCTAGTGTTTAAAGGTAACGCCTTCAGTGTTATTGAGGGCGACCCGAGTTTCGTCACCATCAATGAAACAGACACTAATGCGCCAACCGATGATGCTCGTGTTATCGAACTTGAAATCGCTTTCCCTGAGGCCGGAGAATATACGCTATATGCGAGAGTGCGTGTTGGCCCTAATACAGTTGAAGACGACAGCTTCTTTCTCCCTACTGAGTTTGGTAGAAATAACGGCTGGGAAACGCTTAATAATATTTCAGGATTTGTGGTGCCTGGAGAGCCTGGCTATGAAGCGAACAGTTTAGTTATCTCGGGAGGTTCAGCCGCAGGTAACGTGTGGAAATGGACACGGATAGCAGGCCCGACCTATACGGTACCTGATAATAGCTTAGATCAGGTGTTTCGATTTGCTGGTCGCGAAGATGGTTTAGCCATTGATAAGTTTGCATTTGCCAAAGAAGATCTTCTGTTCACTATAGAAGCATTAGAAAATGGCCGTGCTGGTAACCATATTGAACCACCCCCACCTTTCGTTCCCGCTGGACCTCCACTTGCTACAGGGCAAGAGAAATTCCTCGGGGGAGTTTGCTGTGGACGACAGCGACCTAACTTCGAAGCTTACTGGAATCAGGTTACGCCCGAAAATGCAGGCAAATGGGGTTCAGTGGAAGGTACCAGAGATGTGATGAACTGGGCTGAGCTTGATGAAGCCTATGAGCTCGCCAAAGCCAACAATTTCCCTTATAAGCATCACGTTCTCGTATGGGGGAATCAGCAGCCTGAATGGATAACAGATTTGCCTGCAGAGGAACAACTTGAAGAAATTCTGGAATGGTTTAATGCCGTAAACGCAAGATATGAAGCTATCGACTTTATTGAGGTGGTAAATGAATTTGATAATGATCCGCCAAATCTAGCCAATGATGGCCCAGGCTACATTGATGCGTTGCGTTTATTTGATCCGCAAACCACTTCGGAATTAATTAGCCAATTTGAAAATAATGGCTTGTCAACGCCCGAAGCCACAAATAAGGCCGCTAAGTTCGACTGGATCATCAATGCATTCCAGATGGCACGAAATATTTTCCCTTCAACTACCCGCTTGATGTTTAATGAGTATAATTTAATCAATTCCACCTCTCGTACTGACCTTGCTATTGAATTAGCGAAGTTACTTCAAGCACGTGGACTACTTGATGACTTTGGCTTTCAAGGCCATGCTTTTTCTACAACTGGTCCTAACGAAGCTATGTTAGAAAATCTCGATAGAATCGCGTCAGAAACAGGATTAGATGTTTACGTTACTGAGCTTGATATCGATGGCCCGACCGAGCTTATTCAATTACTGGATTATCAAAGAATATTCCCCCTATTTTGGGAACATCCGGCAGTTAAAGGGATAACTATGTGGGGGTATTTACCGGGTCACTGGCGCGAGAATCAAGGTGCTATATTAGCAGTGGAAAACGGTTCGGAAAAACCTGCTCTGAAGTGGTTACGTAGTTACATGCGAGGCCTCTCTCCTACCATCACAAATCCGGGTCTGCTGGAGGTTAGCGCAGATGCACCAATCGGGACCTCTATTATAGTACTTGAGTCTAAAACATTTGACGGCGTGGTTAACACCGAAGGTGAACCCGTCACTTGGTCAATCTTAGGTGGCTCGGGTGAGGGGGAATTCACTATCGACAGTGAAACGGGTGAAATTACTACTACTGAAAATTTACGTTCTGCATTGAGAAATCTTTACGTACAAGTTGAGCAGGACGGCTACACCAGCTTGGTCTTGGATCTACAAATCTTCATTCCAGGTGACGACTTAGAGCCCGTTGTGATTGAGTACGATTTTCTGAATGATGTTCAAGGCTGGCGCGGTGATTATGGTACTGGAGCGTCTGTGGGTTATGATGAGGCGGCACAGGCGGCTGTAATGATACCAGACTGGGCCGGTAACGCGAATGAGCAGGTGTATATTCGCGAGATAGCGTTAACTGACCTAACCGATGCAACCGTGGACTATTCCGTAACGGTTTCTCAAACGCTTGTGGACGCAGGCCTAACGATTCAAGGCTTTATTCAAACCGGAGCGCCAAGCTATACGCGTATATATGGTGAGGCGTTTACACCAGTGGCGGGCGAGAATACGTTCAGAATAAGCCCGCTGGATAATGGTAATGGTGACATTGAAATTATTGAACGAATAGGTTTTCAACTTAACGGGCCTTTAACCGGGGCGTTAGACGAAAACGTATTGTTAAATAATGTGATTGTTACTATTCCTGTAACGGTTCCGGCGAGTAATGTAGTTGAATATGATTTTGAAGAAACTGTTGAAGGCTGGCAAGGCGAATACGGCACAACTGCAAATGTGGTGCATAACGCGCTGCGCGAATCGGCTGAATTACTTCCAAACGGTTCAAGTGCTTTACATAACTATATAGTCCAGTTTTCCCCTACTGATTATACAGGTGCAAGTCTAAAATATACGGTGACAGTAACCGAGGAGCAGGCCAACAATGGATTGACTGTGCAGGGCTATGTTCAGACAGGAGCGCCTAGTTACACACGACTGTACGGAAATATTCAAAATGTGGTGCCAGGTGAAAACGTCTTTACTTTCACTCCCGTTGATAATGGTAATGGCGACATCGCAAACGTTGAAAGGATAGCATTTCAAATTAATGGATCGTTTTCAGGCGCAAGTGAGGATACTGTGTTGCTTGATAACGTGCTAGTGACATTTCCTTAAAGAATGATGTAGCGCCCGGCTACTAGAAAAAGTAAACCCCTCTGACAAAAGAAGGGTTTATTATTGAGCTAATGACCTCAAGTACAAAGGTTTTATATTACACTGGGCACCTAATTAGATTCGCTATTTTAGACTGATATAGTTCATACAGTAATTTGTGACTTTCGCTTGAAAGAGGAGCGATAGTAGAAGCGTTTACGTTTTGTATAACCTGTTGTGCAGAGCTGGCCCCTGGAATTACAGTTGTTACTTCTTCGTGGTCTAAAATCCACCGCATAGCGAAGTTTGCCATCGTTATTTCAGAGGGCTTTATCTGCTGCAACGCGTCTACCAATTTAAGACCTTCATTAAAATCAATGCCAGAAAAGGTTTCGCCAACACTGAAAGCTTCGCCATCTTTGTTGTAGTTTCTATGGTCGGATTCAGCGAACGACGTTGAAGCGTTATACTTGCCACTTAATAAACCGCTGGCAAGAGGAAGGCGCGCAATAATACCAACCTGGTTTTCTTTGGCTACTTTGAATAAAGCATCTTTAGGAGCCTGTCGAAATAGGTTAAAAATAACTTGCAGAGAAGTTAGGTCTGGATGTGCTACACACATCATGGCTTCATCAATGGTTTCAACACTAGCGCCAAAATAATCGATAAGGCCTTCCTGTTGCATTTGCCTTAAGAAATCAAAAATGTGACCTTTTTCTAAAACCGAAGGTGGTATGCAGTGAAGTTGAAGAAGATCAATTTTATCGCGACGCAGCCGATCACGAGAGCGTCGAATAGCGTCGCGCATATCTTGAAGCGTATAACCATTGGGGTAGGTGCCTTCACCACGGCCGTATTTAGTAGCTATTTTAACGTCAGCTTTTGTTTGCTCCAGCCGTTCTCCAAGAATAGACTCGCTTCGCCCCGCTCCGTATACATCAGCGGTATCGAAAAAAGTTATACCGTTCTCTAAGGCAGCTTCTATGATATGAATAGCATCTTTTATAGCGATTGGACCAAAATCTCCTCCCAATTGCCAGCATCCCAGACCAACTTCGCTCGCTAAAATAGAAGAGTTACCAAGTTTTCGTTGTTTCATATTTTTCCCTTTAGATATCGTCTTCACCGGTTAATTAAAGTGTTATCCGTCCTTTTAGCTCCTTAAAAAGTGTTCCGTTTTGCCAGAGCTTTTTGAGCTTTTGCAACCACATTCTCGACGGTAATGCCAAAGTGTGAGAACAGAACATCGCCTGGTGCCGATTCCCCAAAGCTGTCAAGGCCAATAATTTCTCCCGCAGGCCCCACGAACTTGTGCCAGTAATCGACATGTGCGGCCTCTATGGCTAGCCTACATGTTACGTGAGGGGGCAATACCTGTTCTTGGTAAGTAGATTCTTGACGCAGAAATACACTCGGGCTGGGTAAGGATACGACACTGGCTTTAATACCGTGCAAGTTGATTAGTTGTTCAGCAGCTTCAACAGCAAGTGGGACTTCTGAACCAGTGGCAATGAGGATAATGTCAGGTTCGCCCTCACAAGGGCGAAGAGTATAGCCACCTTTTTCAACCTTTTGTAATTGGTCATCGGTTCTTACTTGGGGCTTCACACTTTGCCTACTAAAAACTAAAGCGGTGGGGCCGTTTGAGCGCATAAGCGCTATCTTCCATGCTACCGCCGTCTCCGCAGCGTCGCAGGGCCGCCATGTATCCAAATTAGGTGTCATACGTAAAGTGGCAAGTTGCTCAATTGGCTGATGAGTAGGGCCGTCTTCGCCTTGACCTATTGAGTCATGGGTATAAACGAAAATATTAGGAAGGCCCATTAATGCTGCCATTCGTACAGCATTTCGAGCATACTCCATGAAAATTAGAAAGGTAGCACAAAATGGTTTAAGACCACTGTGGATGCTAATTCCATTAGCAATAGCAGTCATTCCAAATTCTCGTACTCCGTAAAACAGATAGTTTCCTGAAGCATTTTCTGCGGTTATCGGTTGAGATGAGTTCCACATGGTTAAATTGGACCCCGACAAGTCAGCTGAGCCTCCAATTATTTCAGGTAAAAGATTCGCATAAAATTCAATAGCGTTTTGGGAAGCTTTACGTGTTGCCATAGGTTGCATTTCAGCTTGCGCTGAGTGGATGAAACTATTGGCGTTTTGTGAAAAGTTTTCTGGCAACTGTCCCGTAGTGCGTCGTGTAAATTCGCTCGCTAGTTCAGGATGCGCTTCATTAAACTTCTTAAATAAGGTATTCCACTCATTCTCCCACGCTGCACCGGCCTCTCTGGCGTCCCACTTATGGCGGATGTCACTAGGGATATTAAAGGGATCATGATGCCAGTTGAGGACTTTTCTCGTCGCCCGAATTTCACTTTCTCCGAGCGGTGAACCGTGACTACTGTTTTTACCAGCCTTATTTGGAGACCCAGCACCAATCACCGTTTTACAGCAAATTAACGTGGGTTTGCCAGCGCACTTTTTCGCTTCTAAAATAGCATTGTCGATAGCCTCATTGTCGTGACCATCAACGTTAGCGATAACTTGCCAGCCATAAGCTTGGAATCGGGCTTGCGTATCGTCAGTGAACCAGCCTTTTACTTCGCCATCTATTGAAATACCATTGTCGTCCCAAAATACTATAAGCTTTTCCAATCCCAGCGTCCCTGCCAAAGAACAAGCCTCGTGGGAAATGCCTTCCATCAAGCAACCGTCGCCAGCAAAACAATAGGTATAATGGTCAACTACCGCATATTCAGGTTTATTAAACTGTGCGGCCAAAACTTTTTCAGCAATAGCCATCCCCACAGCATTGGCAAGTCCTTGACCTAGCGGCCCAGTGGTGGTTTCTACCCCCGGGGTGTAGCTATATTCAGGATGCCCTGGCGTTTTAGAGTGTAGCTGACGAAATCGCTTTAGGTCGTCGATAGAAAGGTCATAGCCAGTTAGATGAAGCAGCGCATAGAGCAACATAGAACCATGACCGTTTGACAAAACAAATCTATCGCGGTTGAACCAGTAAGGATTAGATGGGTTATGTCTGAGATGTTTTGTCCAGAGCGTATAGGCGATATCCGCCATTCCCAGAGGAGCTCCGGGATGACCAGACTGAGCTTTTTCTACCGCATCCATGCATAAAGCACGTACAGCATTAGCCATAGGATTCGAAAATTTCATAATTATTCCAAAAAGATAATGAAGTGATGTTGATGAAAATCGAGTGAGAAGACTAAAGGTAAAAAGCGGGCTAGAAATTCTTCCAGCCCGCGATGTAGGCAAAATTAGCCAAATAGTGCGCGGTTTAGTTTATTTTCGAGTAGCTCTTGTTGACCACTCACGGCTTTGGGCGCTAAGTCATTCGATACACAATGCTCTGCTAATGATTCCAAGCTGTGTTTACCACTGTCAATTGCTTTACCTAAATCACTCTGCCAGCCTTTATATCTTGCTTCTTTTGCTTGCGCCAGAAAGTCGTTTTCAATGATTTTTGCAGCTTTTCGTAACGCTAAGGCCATATGGTCCATGCCCCCTATATGACCATGGAATAAATCTGCCGGGGCGCAGCTCTGGCGACGAAGTTTACAGTCAAAATTCAATCCGCCAGTAGTAAAGCCACCATTTTTTAAGATTTCATACATGACCAGCGTCAACTCATCAACAGCATTTGGAAACTGGTCAGTATCCCAGCCGTTTTGTGCATCACCACGATTAGCATCAATGCTGCCAAAAATGCCTAATGCTATTGCTGTTGCTATTTCATGGTGGAAAGAGTGGCCAGCAAGCGTAGCGTGATTCGCTTCGATATTGACTTTGAATTCGTCCTCTAGTCCATAACGTTTTAGAAAACCATACACAGTGGCCGAGTCGTAGTCATACTGATGTTTTGTAGGCTCCTGAGGCTTAGGTTCGATGAGTAGCGTTCCTTTAAAGCCAATCTTATGCTTGTGCTCTGCGACCATGGTAAAGAAGCGCCCCAACTGTTCATCTTCCTTTTTAAGGTTGGTGTTAAGGAGACTTTCATAACCTTCTCTTCCGCCCCATAGTACATAATTCTCACCACCCAACCGCTTGGTAGCGTTCATAGCATGGAAAACTTGTGTTGCGCCAAAAGTAAAAACTTCAGGATTGGGGTTTGAGGCACCGCCAGCACAATATCTTGGGTGGCTAAATAAGTTCGCTGTGCCCCATAAAAGTTTCAGTCCTGTCTGTGCTTGCTTCTCTTCAAGCACATCGACCATAGTTGAAAAGTTGCTGACATACTCATTAATGCTGTCTCCGCCGGGCGCCACATCGGTGTCATGGAAACAGTAATAAGGAACATTCAATTTGCTGAAAAAATCAAATGCAACATCAGCTTTTTCAACTGCGCGCTTCATGGGGTCGCCATCTTTCAACCACGGTCTGCCAAAGGTGCCTTGACCAAACACATCAGCGCCATCCCAACAAAAGTTATGCCAGTAACACGCTGCAAAACGCAGGTGTTCTGCCATGGTTTTTCCCAAAATAACCTCTTCGGGGTTATAGTAATGAAAAGCTAAATCGTTGTCTGATTCAGGTCCTTCATATTGAATAGGTTTAATATTTTCAAAATAAGCTGACATAATTTAGCGCTCCGTTGACGTTTGAGATAAAGGCGATACCGCTTGCTGAATAGCGGGATAAAGCGAAACGAATACGTTTCGTCTTCGCTGGTAAACTTGATGATGCTCTGCATTTGGGTTGTGGGTATCAACCAGAGGTGGCGATCCACACACATTTTGCACTTGACTGTTTTCGCAGGTTCCCAGTTGAGCTAACCTTGCAGCTCCTAGTGCAGGGCCAACATCTCCTCCCTGCTTGTAAGAAAGTTTTAGGTTCAAGATATCCGCCATCATTTGTCGCCAATAGGCGCTTTTAGTGCCACCGCCAATTAAACAAATGTCATTCGCAGTGGTACCTGAGGCATGAACAGCATCTACACCATCAGCCATAGCAAAACAAACCCCCTCCAAAACAGCGTAAGCCATATCTTTTGTGGAGTGTTGGTGTGTAAGGCCAATAAAGGCGCCAGAGGCATTAGGGTCGTTGTGCGGCGTACGTTCACCACTTAAATATGGAAGGAAAAACGGCGCATTTTTCGACGGGCCGTCTTCATTTTCTAGCAAAGAAAGTACAGCTGGAACGTCTTTTCCAAGCACTGATTTGGCGAACCAGTCAAGGCAGCTGGCGGCACTTAGCATTACCGACATTAAATGCCAGCGGTCAGGTAAGGCATGACAAAAGCTATGCACTGCTTTCTCAGGGAAGCTGCTAAATTGATCAGCTACGACAAAGTATACGCCAGAGGTGCCAAGTGAAATCATGCCTTGACCAGGCTCAGTCAACCCAACGCCTATGGCGCCGGCTGCATTGTCTCCTGCACCGGCCACAATTGGGATTTCGTCCATTCCCCACTTCTGGGCTAGCTCGGGTAATAATGTCCCCGTTACTTGGGGCCCCTCGACCAACTCTGGCATGTGCTTTTTCGTAAGCCCACATGCAGCCAAAAGTGATTCATCCCAACAGCGTTCTCGGGTGTTCATCCACATTGTGCCTGACGCATCTGACATATCAGAAAAGAACGTGCCGCACAGCCGAAATCTCAAATAGTCTTTGGGCAAAAGCACTTTATGAATTCTCTTAAAATGCTCAGGTTCATTATTCTTGACCCACAGCAACTTGGGCGCAGTAAACCCTGGCATCATAATATTACCAGTCAATATTCGGCTGTCTGAAACAACCCCTTCAATTTCCAAACACTGCGCTTGGCAGCGCCCATCGTTCCATAAAATTGCAGGCCTTATTACGCTTCCAGCTTCATCTAACAAAGTAGCGCCGTGCATTTGCCCAGAGAGCCCTATCGCTTTTATCTGTGAAACGATATGAGACTGTGAAAGCTGGTCAATAACCGACTCTACTGCTGACCACCAATCAAGTGGGTTTTGCTCAGACCAAAGGGGGTTGGGACTGTTCACAGACAACGCCGCAGATTTCGTGTCGATGATATTACCTGCGTCGTCCATAAGTGCCGCTTTTAAACCAGATGTTCCTAAATCTATCCCTAAATACATAACTACATTCCAGAACATAACCAGGCCGAAATGGTCATTCTTTTTATCGGCTATCGCAATTATGAAATGTGGAAATGAAATTCTTTAATTTTGTAATTTATTTGTTATTAGGTGGTGGTTTCACTTTTTTAGGAAGGTTATAGGCTATGTTTTTTTAGTCAGATTTTTCGCAACACCAATATCCAAAATCATAATATCTGCGCCCTGTATTTGCGATTTACATTAATACTCAAAGTTCTTCCGAACTGACCCAAAGTCCTTTTAGATAATTACAGAGTAAAGAAATGAAAAATCAGTTAGATGCATTGAGGGATATGACTACCGTAGTTGCAGATACAGGAAACGTGGAAGCAATTAAAACGTATCGACCTTATGATGCCACTACCAACCCATCCTTAATTTTAAAAGCCGCTACGCTGCCTCAATATCAACATTTGATTGATAAATCACTTAGCTGGGCAAGGGCACAGGCTAATAATAAGGAACGGCAAATTCTGCACGCCAACGACATGCTCTGTGTACTTATTGGTAAAGAAATAAGCGAGTTTGTACCTGGAAGAGTGTCTACGGAAGTAGATGCTAGACTGTCCTTCAATACATTTGCCACTATTGATAAGGCCAAACAACTCGTAAAACTATATGAGGAAGAAGGCGTCGACAAATCTCGTATTCTTATAAAGATAGCCTCGACGTGGGAGGGAATTAAAGCCGCTGAGCAGTTAGAGCGGGAAGGCATTAATTGTAACCTTACGCTTTTGTTTAACTTTGCGCAGGCAAGAGCGTGTGCCGAAGCAAACGTGTTTTTGATATCCCCGTTCGTCGGCAGAATATTAGACTGGTACAAGTCTCATCACAATATTGCTGAGTACTTACCTAGCGATGACCCTGGAGTTAAATCGGTCACCGAAATCTATAATTATTATAAAGTTCACGGTTATAAAACCGTTGTTATGGGAGCGAGCTTTAGAAATATCGGTGAGATTCAGGCTTTGGCAGGGTGTGACAGATTAACTATTAGTCCAGAGCTTCTGGAGGCACTGGCGAACTGTTCAGATCCGCTACCTCGTATGCTTTGTGATAAAAATGAGTACCAAGTTCCCCCTGCACCAATAGATGAGGCAACCTTTCGCTGGGAAATGAACCAAAACGCAATGGCCACAGAAAAGCTTGCTGAAGGCATACGCAACTTTGCTATCGATCAACAAAAGCTGGAAAACATGCTTGCTGACAGACTATAGGAAATGCTGTGAGATAACGCCCTCATCTAGGTGTTACCATTGATAGTTCCCCAAGTGTTCAAAGCGATATTGCGACAATGTTGAAACTGGGAACTATCATTCTGTGGTAATTGTATAGTCGATTATGTGTTGTTGAAGCGTATTTGCTGGAAGTAACCCCAAGGGATGATTTTTACAATTAGGCATGTCAGGGCCGAACTGCGGTTCTATACAAACGCTCTGGTTTTTACAAAAAGGCTCACTTAAATGACCTCCGGTATAAAACTGCATGGCAGGGTAGTCTGAAGATACTTCCAGCTTCAAATCTCTATCGAAACTTTCCAAAATAGCCTTGGAGCACGAATTGGAAAAAATGAAATTGTTATCGAGAACCTGAGACCCCTTTTGTTGAGTTAAAAGATGCCGCTTTGAATAGTCATATTGCGTATGTTTGACTGACTGAGGAGGGCGGATTGGTAGGCCGTTCGAATCGTTAATATTTACGTGAGTTGCACATGTGGTAAGCCACTGCTCTAAGCCACCTTGATGGCTATGAACTCCGTTAAGATTGAAGTAACTATGGGCTGACATTCCCGCTACTGTGTCTTTCTCCGAGAATGCACTTACGCGAAGTCGAAGCCGGTTATTTTCTAATGTGTATTCAGCGGTAAGTTCTAATGCTCCAGGGTAACCATTCCACATATCCTGAATAACTAATTCCAGCCGCACAGCGCTCTGTGAATAACGAGTGATTTGCCATACCTGCTTATCTATTGCATTTTCCCCTCCGTGCAAATGATTAAGGCCTTCGTTGCGGTCAAGGTGCAATACTTGGCTTTCTCTAATATCTACCCTCCCATCTTTAATTCTGTTTGCAAATGGGCCAACAATTGCACCTAGGTAAAATTGGTCGGATAAATAATCTGCTTCGTTATTGTACTTAAGCACAATCGGCCGATAGCTGCCATTTACTTGTACCTGCCAATCAAGGATGCGAGCACCAAAATCACTTATAGTGACACGCATTGCATCAGATTTAAGTTCGATGATTTTCATAAACTATTATTTTTTGCTCTCCGTCAGCGTATATACCAAGCGTTGTTCCCACGTATACCAATTACTTGAAAGTAACAGTGAATTTATCGGGCAATTCATTGACGACGCCTTTTCCTCAACCGGATACAAAATCCCGATCGGAGCTAACGCAGGGACTTCCGATATTTCAACCGCGCTCTGCACATAAACCTACTTAGCACAAGGGAACTAGCAAACGTGCGATAGATGTCTTTTTAACAGAACAACAACATGTTAGCGCAGCATGTAAACAATCTGTTTATGAATTGTTGTAAGTCGTTTGTGTTTTTTATGCATCGCGTAGTGGTGATTATTTTTTCTGGCAGTATTACACCATCAACAATTTTTGATGGTTTAAAGAGATGTCAAAGGTTCACTATTTTTCTGCGTTAGCGTTTGTATTTTTGGCTTCTTCTTGCTCGGGTATGGAAAAAAAGAACACAACTATTTATCGAGAAGACGTTCCTAAAATAGAACCTAAGGCGTGGCCTTCACAGCAATCTCCAATAACGGTAAACCGTGAACACGAAAAGAAAATCGCTACGTTACTTAATGCAATGTCGGTGGAAGAGAAGGTGGGGCAGATTATTCAAGCTGACATCAATTCTGTGACGCCTGACGAAGCAAGAGAATTTTATCTTGGCGCGGTATTGAATGGTGGGAACTCTGCGCCAGAAAACAATAATCGTGCAGAAGCGGACAAGTGGCTGGCGTTAGCTGATGAATTTTGGCTAGCCTCTACTGATAAATCTAACGGCAGAGCCGGCATCCCTTTGCTGTGGGGAAGTGACGCTGTTCACGGGCATAATAATATTGTAGGAGCAACTATTTTCCCTCACAACATTGGACTAGGAGCGGCCAACGACCCTGCACTAATGGCAAAAATAGGAAAGGTAACCGCCACTGAAATGCGAGTAACGGGGTTAGACTGGACATTTGCTCCAACCTTGGCTGTAGCACGAAATAGCAGATGGGGAAGAACCTACGAAAGCTTTTCTGAAGATCCGGCCATTGTTGCGAGCTATGCTGAACCACTCGTCTCCGGTATTCAGGGGAAAGTTAACACGGACCAGTTTTTAAATTCACATCATATTATATCAACCGCTAAACACTTTATTGGTGATGGGGGTACGCGTAATGGTCAAGACCAAGGGGACAACGTAGATGATCAGATAACAATGCGCGATGTGCACGGCGCTGGGTATCCACCCGCAATACAAGCCGGTGTGCAGGTGATAATGGCGTCGTTTAACAGCTGGCACGGTATAAAAATGCATGGACACAAGACCATGCTCACCGATGTATTGGTGGCTCAAATGGGGTTTGATGGCTTTGTAGTGGGCGACTGGAACGGGCACGGACAAGTTGAAGGCTGCACGAATGTGTCTTGTGCTAATGCGTTTAACGCAGGTCTTGATATGTTTATGGCGCCAGATAGCTGGAAGAAGCTCTATCAAAATACACTCGAGCAAGTAAAGTCGGGAGAAATTACGTTAGCTCGTTTAGATCAGGCTGTGGCCCGAATACTAAGAGTAAAACTGCGAGCAGGTCTGTTCGATGCAGGATTACCATCATTACGGCCACTAGCGGGTGACTATAAGCGTTTGGGTTGCGAATCTCATCGAGCCGTGGCGCGAGAGGCGGTCAGAAAGTCACTAGTGTTGTTAAAGAATAACAAGCAATTAATACCGCTTAGCCCGAATCAACGTATTCTTGTGGCGGGTACAGCCGCTGACAATATTAGCCAAGCTAGTGGCGGGTGGACGTTAAGCTGGCAGGGTACAGGTAATGCCA
The DNA here is from genome assembly GCF_017849675.1 of Alteromonas sp. AO-Serp. Classification (NCBI taxonomy): domain Bacteria; kingdom Pseudomonadati; phylum Pseudomonadota; class Gammaproteobacteria; order Alteromonadales; family Alteromonadaceae; genus Alteromonas; species Alteromonas sp. AO-Serp. The sequence continues at coordinate 10,263 of NZ_JAFLMX010000059.1, read as the reverse complement.
ATAGCGATTTTCCGAACGGAGAGTCAATTCTTGCCGGCATTAGATCGGCGGTAGCCGGTAGTGAGGGTACAGTCGATTATCACCCTGAGGGTAAATTTGAAGTACGACCGGATGTAGCGATCATCGTTTTCGGTGAACAACCTTACGCAGAGTTCCAAGGAGATAGACCCAACGTAGATTTCACCGATAACACTGGATTAGAACTCCTTCAAAAATTCAAAGCGTTAAATATTCCCACTGTTTCGATATTTATTTCCGGACGACCTTTATGGGTGAATCCAGAAATAAACGCGTCCGATGCGTTTGTTGCAGCTTGGTTGCCTGGAACTGAAGGCGGCGGAATTGCAGACGTAATAATGCGTAATGAGCAAGAAAAAATTAACCATGACTTCATTGGGCGCCTAAGTTTCTCGTGGCCCAAAAAAGCCGATCAAGATGTTTTGAGTGGTGAAAATGCCGACTATGATCCCTTATTCGCTTTGGGATATGGACTCTCTGTAACGGACGATGTCAGCGTTGAACAGCTAGATGAAACCCAAGCAGAGACAATAAGCGACTATCACATATCAAACTTTTTGATTGCTGGAGCAGCGGTATCACCATGGCGATTAGTGTTGAGCGATGTCAAAGGTCGCAATCAGTACCTACAGGGAAAAAGCAGCAGTGCGAGTGGCAACATGAATGTTGAATCGGCTGATTATCTCGCCCAAGAAGATTCGGTTATTGTGAACTGGTTAGATAGAGGAAGCTTTTTAATAGAGGGAGAACCGATTGACCTTGAACGCCAGTCGAATGGTGATATGGCTCTACAGATAGACTATCAGGTGTTATCAGCAGACATACAGCGCGCCTCAATAAAGTTGGGGTGCGAAAGTCAATGCAAGTCAAACCTGGACGTGACGACAACAATACAAGCAAAAGCAGGCGAGGGATGGCAGCAAGGCTTTGTGAAACTCAGTTGTTTTGCTGATATAGGCGCTGATATGAAAAACATAAAAGTTCCTTTTGAGTTAGAGATAATTGGCACTGGGTCCATTCAACTAAACACAATTAAATTAGTGGCAAATCAGGGTCAGGCGAGCTGCCAATTGTAGTGCTCTTTAATTAATCTTTTAGGTGGTAGTTTTGTGAAAGATATCAAAGAAAAAGAAAATCTTATTTTTATTTTCCTTATCAGTGTGGTGGCTACTATCGGTGGCTTTTTGTTTGGCTTCGATAGCGGGGTAATTAACGGCACTGTCGACGGGCTAAAACTGGCTTTTAGTTCTGACTCTGTTGGCACCGGGTTTAATGTTGCCAGTATGTTGCTTGGGTGTGGAGTGGGCGCCTTCATCGCAGGAAGGCTCTCGGACATAGTAGGGCGTAGAACCGTTCTTTTGTTATCGTCTTCATTGTTTATTGCTAGTGCATGGGGGTCAGGTATAGCAATAAGCTCTACCGAATTTGTGGTTTATCGCGTTATTGGCGGGTTGGCAGTCGGAGCTGCCTCAGTGATTGCACCTGCTTATATTAGTGAAATTGCTCCAGCAAACATACGGGGTAAGCTTATCACTATTCAACAAGTAGCCATCATTTTCGGCTTATTTAGCGCATTCGTCAGTAATTATATGGTAGCCAATATGGCGGGGCTATCAACAGCTCCTTTTTGGTGGGGATATGAAGCATGGAGGTGGATGTTCTGGATAGAATTGTTTCCAGCCGCACTATTTCTTGCAAGCTTATTTTTCATTCCTGAAAGCCCACGTTTTTTAGTTATGAAGCAAAGCAGTAAACGAGCGCTGGCCATTTTACAGAAGTTGTATGGTCAAGAAGCAGGACAAAGAAAACTTTTGGAGATTGAAGCATCTTTAGTTAAAAAAGACCGAAAACCAAAGTTTTCAGATTTAATCGACAAAACGAGAAACCGTCTACGTCCCATTGTATGGGTAGGTGTCGGATTGGCTACATTTCAGCAGCTTGTAGGAATAAACGTGGTTTTTTATTACGGAGCGGTGCTATGGCAAGCTGTGGGATTTTCAGAGGCTGATGCACTTTTAATTAACGTTATCTCAGGCGCTGTAAGTATCGCTGGTTGTGTTATCACCATGTTTCTCATTGACCGATTAGGGCGTAAACCTTTTCTGATTATTGGTTCAATAGGAATGACTATTTCTCTCGCATTAATGGTATTCACCTTCGTCAACTCATCGAGCGACATCAACGGAAATTTGATTCTTGGCGGATTAGGTAGTGTGGCGCTTATTTCCGCCAATGCTTACGTTTTCTTTTTCAATTTATCCTGGGGGCCTGTAATGTGGGTTTTACTAGGTGAGATGTTTCCTAACCTAATCAGAGGCTCTGGTCTCGCTGTAAGTGGCTTAGCACAATGGCTAGCTAACTTTGCAGTCACCATGACTTTCCCACTCCTGCTAACTGGGATTGGATTGGCAGGCGCTTACAGTATCTATACTACGTGCGCGCTTCTTTCAGTCTTTTTCGTGTTTAAATTTGTTCGCGAAACCGCAGGGAACGAGCTCGAACAAATGCAGGGCTAATCTGTAAGGGAGAATAGCCCTATTTGGGCTATTCAGCAGAGCTATTTAGTAAGTCGTTAGCGGCATGCACAAGCATGATATAAGACGCTGCGATATTTATTACGTATTCATTTTGGCCCCAGAAAAATGGCCATTCTTCATTATTTTCTGGCAGGTCAGGTTTAATTATTAAAATACCCGGGACAACCCCACCAGAAATAAATGAAAAATCTGCGCGATTCATACCGTAGGCTACGCGTTTTGATACGGTGCCGACATTTGATACGAGGGATATATCTGAATCTGGATGCGTCCCGTAGAGATAATGCAGCCCATCATAAACAGCGTCTGGTTCGAGTAACCCAGGAAACGCCTTGACCAAATAGTAATGATGAATAGCATCGCGTATTATCCGTCCATTTCCTGCCCATCCACCTTCTGTAATGGTGACATTAAACGGGTTACCTTGCGTAATGTGCCTACCTTCATTCACATAGTCTTTAGCTAGCAATTCAATTTTTTGCTTATAATTATCGCCCATTAAAGGAATTAAGCGAACTAGAGTACCAATGTGCTGCGCAAAATGTGCCTCGACTTCGGGCCAAAGGGTATTAATTGCCTGCTTATACTGCTCGTCGCCCGTGCTCATCAATAGTTCTGCTGCCGCCGAAAGCTTTTCTGCGTCAAGTCGTCCCCCTGTTGTATTCCCATGATGAAATAAAAAGGGAGGGTGAGATCGCTCTTCATGCCAAGCTAACTCGGCTGTATTGAGCGCTTCTGTAGCGAGCTCAGGATTATGATCCCGTAGTGCACGCGCGGCTGCACTTAAAGCGGCGATAGAGCCAAAGTTAACGGCTGAGGAGCGACTGGTAAATACCCATCTATCATCAGGGACCCCGCTGTGTTTTCCATCTGCTTGTAAAGGTGTCATTGTAGGGCTGTATACCAGATTGTCGGTCATGGTGATGCCATCACCCAAGTGTGTATACTGGGATATATTAGGCACAATGATACCGTTTATTGCTCTGCCAAATGCTCGGTGTTGTGCAATTAATGCTAAAGTGCCGTGCTCAATTTGCTGGAGTATGTCGGGTTTACCGTCTGGCACATGAATGTCAACAAACTTTCGGTCGTAATCAACAAGGGTAGTATCGCGTTTTGGCGCAAACTGATCCCATACTTCAACAAGACCTAGAACGGCTCTGTATTGCGACTGAGTACGAATGTCGTAATCTCCCGCATCATACCATCCACCAATATTTAACCCCGGAACATGCTCTAAAGGCGCGAATTGAGTATCGGTTGTTGGCCCCTGGGCATATAAATCAAAATGTTTTTGGTTGACCGGTGCCTGCAAAGCATCATCTAAGTGGGAAGCACCATGCCAAACTCTGTAGGCTTCGTTTACTAAAACATGGTCCATTTGAACCGGAAAAAAAACGTCTAGGGTTGGATGCCAGGCTTTGCTGAAAATATCATTACTTATTCTGAACGGCGCGGTGATGGTGTCATTGTACTTAAGCTGATAAAGGCCACTTTCACGTACCGCTGAAAAGTCGAATTTTGCATATTGATATCGTTTATATTTCCCCCAATCCATTGGCTTTTTAGACAAGACCGCGTTCTTTTCACCCGACGGCATTATTTTAAGTAAGGAAACTAGGTTTTCGCCTATGACGTGCTTCGGGTCGAGTTCAAGTACCGCTATTTTGTTTTGATTAGGGTGGTAGCCTACCTGAGAATGCGCAATTATTGGTGACCGTTCCCAATCCTTTATACTGCTAACGTTTAGAGACCATTCCAGCACTTTACCGCTTTTATTTGCCGGGATCATGGAACGCGCTACAAACCACCCATTTTGGGCCTTTGTTCTTCCATCATACAGATAGATAGGTTGCTGTTTCGACTCAATACTTATTCTGCGCTCTGCGTCTTCGGGTGCTAGGACTAAATGGTACGCGGTGGCAAGCGGCGTTGGTGCTTGCAAATCATTCTGTTCTTTTGGTCCAGAGGGGTAAAGAGGAAACGTACCGGTTGCGTCATCGGCGATAAAAGACTTATTAAAATATGCTGAAGGCATAAATTCGAGGTTAAACCCCGCCTTGTTCACTAGCTCTTCGGGTAAAGGGGCATCAGTGTGTACGCTAATGTTGATATGCTCTTTCGTCGAAGTTACATTGACGCTGAAATTAAATTTGTGTTCTGGATAATGTAGTGAAGCTCTAATGGCACCGTTTTCGGCATCAACATCGCGTTTGATGAAAGTCGGAATACTATCCCACTGTTCGGGCGTATCATTTAGCCTAACGTCACCATTAGTGGCGATACGCTTGCCGTGCTGAATAATTTCAATGCCACTAATCTTTGAATCGCTGAACAGCCCATCGTACCAGTTGCTATATACCAATATATTGGCTCCTGGAGCCTCAAAATACTCTGAATCATTAATTTTCATAGGGGGGGAAGTTTGCCCCTTAACTGTTAAAGCACTGATTAAAAAAACACTGCCGCACAAGAGTTTTAACCTCATGTTTGTTCCTTTCTTGCTACTTGTGAATTGATTTTTCATTATGCTAGTAGAAAGCGGAGCAACATATATTACTGAATTTGTTAACCTCATTTCGATTATTTGTTAATAGGATGAATATAGATTCATCACCGCTCACTAACCTCTATACTGGCTTTCTTTAACTTGTGAATATTAAAGGAACAGTAATCATGAACATTTGGCTCCGTTTCGGACTCATCGTGATGACTTTTGGACTCAGTTCAGTCACACCTGTAAACGCGCAATTTTCTGGGGGACCTTATGGGCCAATCTCGAAAAGCTATGCGCAGCCAAACGCTAAGACGATATATTATGTGTCTCCAGAAGGACAACCACGGGCAGATGGACTCAAACTTGATAATCCCACTTCGCTTAGCTCTGCTATAAGTAAAGTAACATCGGGAGATGCAATAGTTTTAAGAGGTGGTACTTATCGCACTGGCAATTTAATACTTAATCAAGGGATAACTTTACAACCCTATAAAGACGAAAAACCCATTTTGAAAGGAACTCAAGTAGCCTCGACCTGGGAACAAAAACAAGACAATGTGTGGGTTACAAATTGGAAAACCTTGTTTCCTTCTAAACCTATGTTTTGGTGGCGTCAGGAGCGCCACATTGATAAAACGCCGCTACATCGATTTAATAATGACATGGTTTTTATTGATGGTGAGTTTTTACAGTCGGCCGGTAGTATCGAAGAGTTAACGCCTAATACATTTTTTGTTGATTATGAGAAGCAGCAGGTTTACATCGGTACTGATCCAAATAATAAGTTAATCGAAATCACCGCTTACGACACAGCGCTGTTGCGTACATCGAACGAGGTCCACAATAAACGAAGTGACAAAATTGGGCCTAAAATCTATGGGATTACGTTTACTCAATACGCTTGGCGGGCTATCGGTATAGAAGGTAAACGAACCTTTTTACCAGAAGACGAGCCAGTAGATGAACCTGTTGGCGTTGCCGATCCTTTAACCTATGGTAAAGAGGTCATAAACACGCTACTTGAAAATGTCACCATCACATATTGCTCGCGTGTCGCAGGCTATTTTCGCGGTGACGGTTTAATAATAAGACACTCCCTGATTTCTGATACCAGTACTGAAGGTATCTATATTATTGGTTCTTCAGACGTGTTACTCGAAAAAAACATCATTCAGCGTAACGATATTGAGAACATCACTGGTTATTATGTTTCCGCAGTGAAAATCATTAATCAAACGTACAGAGTAACAGTACGGGATAACTTGATTATTAATCATCCAACATCAAAGGGTGTATGGTACGACGTGGGAAACCGTGAAGGCCTGTTTATCAACAACTATGTCGAAAACACGCAGGCTGGGTTATTTTTTGAGATATCGGATGGCATTACGGCTGTGGGTAACGTATTTGTAAATAACGACTTAGGTGTGTGGGTGCTCAACTCAGCGAACGCCAATATTGCGCATAATACGTTTGTAAACAGTACGCTGCGATTTACAAGAACTGCTCGAAGTGCCACAGATGACCACTTTGGCTGGCACCCCGAGACAGGGCCTGATGTATTTGAGCGAGATGGTCATACAGTAAAAAGTAATTTGTTGACGGCAGATGAGCAACATCATGGCCCTTTACTAAGTGTGGATCAAGAGGACGCTTTATGCGCCCAATACAAGAAAGCTCAACTTGCTGAACTGGACGGAAACGCTTATGTAAAACCTGAAAATCAACAGCCGTTGATAACATTATCTACAAATAGTTCAGAGCCCTGCAATCGTAAAATACATACACTCGATAAATTGCAAGGCAGCACAGCTCAATATGAAGCCAATGGTCAACTGATTATCGGGCATCCCAGAACAGTCTTTGTCTCTCCTGACTTAAAGCGATTTGAACTACAGCGCCATATTTCCAAAAAAGTGAATATAGTATTGCCAGAGAAGGTAACGAGCGCTTTTAAAAATATTGGTGCGCTACCGTCGGCATCGGATAATCAAAGTCGATAATTAACACAAGATTACAACTGCGCAGGTTAGGCAGCTGAGTTAAAGTTGAGCACTAGCATCCCACACTTTACCGGTCGCCTTACCGTCCTCTGCAGGATTAAATACTTCTACTGCCATAACTTGATATGTAGGGTCGTCGCTTGCGTCAAAATTATTCATATCAGGAAGAATCCAGCCTGTGTCAGCCCAAGCTGCCACGTGATCGGCAAAGATAATTTTATGGTCTTCGCCTAGAGGCATGGGTTTAGACGGTTTACTCCAGTACTGATAAAAAGTGGCCGTATTATTTATAGAGGGCTTTCCCTCTCGTATAGTCCGATAAGTTGTGTATTCAACGCCATTACTCACAAATGTCTTACCGAAAATGCCGTTTTGGCTAGGGTCATAGGTCCAGCGCTGAAGAACATAATATTCAACTAAGTGAGCAGGATTGTCTTTAGACATGTTGCTGTCGTAACCCCATCCATAGAGTGCAATATAACTAGCGCCACTCTCTTGTTCAAAGCGATAGCCAATTTCGCGGCTCACATCTCCGTAATGCCACCCGGGGCCCCCCACATAATTATATCCGCCACCCTGCCAACTCACTTCAAATTCTCCGCTTTGACTTAGTTTGAGAGAGGCTTCGCCACCGTCTTTCCAGTGAGTAAAAAAGAGAGCCCCAACATGTCCTGTTGCATGGTTTTTAGACATGTGTATGTCATCGTCGAATTGCTTTGTATAGGCTTTAAATTTAGTAATAGCTTGCGGCTTGAAAGCTTCAGGGTCATTATCAAAACTTATTCCGTCACCTTGATGAGGTGAGCAGCCAATAAGAAGAGCAATGCTCGCTACAGTCATCGCGATTTGTCTAATAAGTAATATCTGCATAATTCTTTCTATTCTTATAAAAAACATTAATGTTAAATGAAAGCGCAAACTGAACGCTTAAGTTATATTGCGCCCCACTGCTTTTGCGGGTCTTTTCACACCACACTTTTTGATTAAAGCTGGCCTAAATTAAGAACCATCAGCGACTTTGCTGGGACGACTATGACGGCCTTACCATCTTTAACGCCAGTAGAGTACTCATAAGGTTGAATATTGTTCGGGTTATCAAAGGTATTGTGCTCGTCCATTTTATCGCTGGTTAATACTTCCCCTTTGACCTTTTTTATCTGATTAAGCTCTACTTCAATTGCATTATTCAACTGCGTGTTCACTATAGAAATATAGGTGTTACCGTCCTGTGCCTTGGCGGCTGAAGCACTGATACTTGGAATGCTTATCTCTGCGTGTTTATTTAATAGTGGCTTACTTAGGCTAACGGGAAGGTAGGTCGCGTTTTGAAACGGTATATGCATTTTAAATACATGATATGTGGGCGTTAAAAGCATTCTTTCGTTATCAGTGAGTATCATGGCTTGCAATACGTTAACCATCTGAGCAATTACCGTCATTTGTACGCGTTCGGCGTGGCGGTTGAAAACGTGAATATTCAATGCAGCTATAATCGCATCTCTCAACGTATTTTGCTGATACAAAAAACCAGGGTTAGTCCCCTCATCAACGTCGTACCAGGTTCCCCATTCGTCGACATAAAAACCGATTTTGTTTTCAGGATCCATTTCTTTAAGAACGGCGAGGTTCTTCTCAATAAATGCTTCAATTTGCAAAGTGCGATGTATCGCTGAATACCATTGATCTTCGGGGAAACCTGTGGCGCTTCCTTTATTACTCCAATCTCCGGTCGGAAGTGTGTAGTAATGATGGCTTATCGCGTCCATTTTTAGACTCCATGAAGAGTTAATTTTCTCGGTGAGTACTTTTGTCCACTCTGTTTGATCGTCAGTACCACCGCTGGCAATAAACTTAGGTTGGTTTCCTCCTGGGGCTTTGAGAAATGCAGAATATTGCTTGTAAAGATCAGCGTAATATTCTGGTGTCATATTACCCCCACATCCCCAGCTTTCATTGCCAATGGCGAAGTAGTCCACTTTAAACGGCTTATCTCGGCCGTTTCTTTTACGTTCGCGAACAATCGTCGTATCTGCATCAGAGGTCATATAGTGCAGCCACTCTACCATTTCTCGGGGATTGCCTGTTCCCAGATTGCCGTTGACGTATGTTTGTGCGCCTAATAACTCTGCGAATTGGAAAAATTCATGGGTGCCAAACGCATTATCTTCAATAACCCCTCCCCAATTACTATTGATTGTTCTTGGGCGTTTATCTCGCGGACCTAAACCATCTCGCCAATGATACTCATCTGCGAAGCAGCCCCCTGGCCAGCGCAATAAAGGTACCTTTAAATCGCGTAATGCTTGTAGTACATCTAATCGGAAGCCTTCTTCATTAGGTATGCGTGAGTCTTCACCTACCCAAATGCCTTCATAAATGCCTCTGCCTAAATGCTCCATAAACTGGCCATAAATATTTTTATTCAATATCGGGCCAGAGCTTTCGACATCAATATTTAACTTTACGTCAACGGCAAGGGCCGCCGTCGGCGTCGCTAGTATAGAAAAACAATAAAATAGCAATGGCTTTATTTTAAACATTTAAGTCTCGCCTCAATATCAAAAACAACATTGATAATACAAGTAACTTTCCTAAAAATTTATAACGACATTTACGATTCAATTTATGTTGTTTCGTAATGGCGACGTCGTATTGAAAGCTTTGTCTCTTCTCCTTCTTCGGTGATGTTCCGCTCGCAGCGTGGAAAAACAGTAAGTGTTGGCTTAGTAAGCCAATAGTTAACTAAATAAGGCAGCTCTTTTAACTCACTTCCCTTTGCCTTGCCGCTTTTGCTACATTAGCTTGTGTTACATTAGATCGCGCGCATGGAAACTCTATGCACGCAGATACTCTTGAATAAAGAGTACTAAAATAAAAAATACCGAAATAATGAAGAGGTGTGGGTCACACCGAAACCGAAGTTCGTATGTTGTTAGCGTTTAGCGAGGCCGTTGACATGCTGTAAATGCCTTCACGTTTAACGAAGGTAATGTCGCTCATTTGACCACAGCCTTTTTCAAGGCAGCACTTTCGGACAACCGTAATGAGCTAAGGGCTTTCGACCTTTGGTGTACGAACGTTTCACCTGTCTGTACAGCAAGGTTCATTTGCCCTAATCAAAGGATGATTTTATGAACTCGCCTGTCTCAAAAAATATGCTGAATGTCAGCGCCGATTACCCCGACCTTAGGGATCGTTATTACCAACC
>NZ_JAFLMX010000205.1:0-1200 GCF_017849675.1 Alteromonas sp. AO-Serp | reverse complement strand
GCTTTTCCATGCAGGCTATAACGAAAGCCGTACATTTCGCCTTCATTAAGAGAAACTTCCGCAAAGGTATTAGGGTGGATTAAGTCGTAAACACCTGAGTCGTTAGCTTGAGAAAATATATCAACTAACCATTTTCCTTCTGACATGGTGATTTTGAGTGTTTTTGTCATATGAGCCTCCATAAACCTCAGTCCTTTTTGAACTGAGCAGTTGACGTGGATTACACTCTTTTGTATTTATTCCAAGGCCCTTAAGATCAACAACGTGTTTACGCTTTTGCGTCTAGCCCAGCTTGATAAAGCGCATTCTTTTTCAAGTCATAGTGAGTGGCGACCACCGCCGCGGCCTTTTTAAGCGGCATGTGCTCACACAAAACACTTAGCAACGACATTGCCTCACTGGGTATCGCCTGGTCACTTACCTTCGCGGGACCAATCATGACGACGAATTCGCCTTTCTGGTGCGCAACATCCGCATTGAGATAATCAATTACATCTTGCGCGCTGCCACTCACGTAGGTTTCGAAGGTTTTGGATAGCTCTTTCGCTACAACAATCTGGCGTTCGCCTAAAACGCGCTGTATATCAGTAACGGTGTCTAAAATTCGTCGTGGGGCTTCATAGTAAACTGTGGTGAACGTTCGATCTATTAGCGCTGACAACACGCTTTCACGTGCCTGCACTTTAACCGGTAGGAATCCTTCAAAAATAAACTTGTCTGTCGGCAGTCCCGACGCGCTTAATGCTGTTATTGCAGCACATGGGCCCGGCAGAGCGCTAACCGGAATACCTTGCTCACGGCACTTGCGTACCAAAACAAAGCCCGGGTCGCTGATTAACGGCGTTCCAGCATCACTTATTAATGCTACCGACTCGCCGCCCTTTAAACGCTCACAAAGCATTGCTGTGCGCTTATCTTCGTTATGCTCGTGCAGAGAAAGAGTTTTCGTTCCAATGCTAAAGTGCTGTAAGAGTCGAGCGCTGTGACGGGTGTCCTCGGCAGCGATCCAGCTTACTTCACTTAATACGCGTATTGCTCTGGCACTTATGTCGTCTAAATTACCGATAGGTGTTGGAACAATATATAAGGTGGCGGTGTCTGTCATAACAGTGATTAAGTCTTACGTTAATTTTGGAGAATATGCGATAAGTATATCACGCCATTAGTCCAGATTATGCTGGCAAGCGTAGATTTTCACAC
>NZ_JAFLMX010000126.1:0-22069 GCF_017849675.1 Alteromonas sp. AO-Serp | reverse complement strand
CGCTCAACTACACCCAATTTAAAAGCTAATGTGTAATCACGCTGTGTGCGCTTAGGTCTTTGATTACTTGAAGTTGTCATAAAGAAGTCCTCTTTATGTCAACGTATTTTAGGACGGGACACATTGAGGCAGCTTTTTTATTGGTACTCTTTTCAATAACAGTCTGTGTAGTAACCGTTATGCTTTAACGGCTACCACACCGACTAAGTCAGCAGCGTTACTGTCATCCACCTCAATGCCGATTCGGCTTATATACTGATCCCGCTTTTCAGCCTGGGTTGGCGACAAATCACTACTTAAAAGAAGCTTCGCCGCTTTATAGGCCGCTTCCATCTGCTCGTCTGTTAAATTATCCCCTAAGTGGATTTGAGTAATAACTTTTAACAAGCTCAGTGCAACTTGTTTGTCTTTCGGCGACAGTGTTAGTGCCTGGCGTAAATTGTTGAAGGCTGGCGACAACCGATTCTCTTTGTAGTTAACCGCAGCCATTTGCTTAAGCTCTTTTGTGGTAAATTGAATTTCAGTACGTTCAATCGACTCTTGATTCAGGTATTCATTTACCACTTGAGAAGTAAACGTGTCCCCTTCAATTTGCTTTCTAAGCTTATCTAAAATACTCACACAGTGTTCACGCATTCCTAACTCGTGAAACGCTTTCATTTTATCGAGGCTATCTTCCATCGAGAGGCCGTCGGTAGATGCCGAACGATCCTTCATCAACTTTTCAGCCCCTTTTTTGTCGTCTCGCAAGCACAAGACACGCGCTTTTACGACGTCAATCTGCTCGCCAAGCTGAGACTGCATGCCCTTTTGTTGTTTCAATTCTTCCAGTTCAGATTCTGCGCGTTTCATATAGCGTTCGCCTTCCGTACTGCCAAGACTTGTGGCTAAATCAATGGTTGAACGAATAACATTGAGCGTTAGCTGAGGTGAGTCATGGATAGAATTTTTAGCAAACTTTGCCATATTTTGAACGGCTGAAAGTTGCCCTGCCTTATCGTGGTTCAATCGAGCAAGATCCCATAACCGTTTGTTACGCTCAATATTGCGAGGTGCTAGCCTACTCGCCTCTTTCATTTGTTCGTAGGCAATATCGAACTGCTCTTTCTCTATGAAATACTGGGCAAGCAAGTCGAAGGTTAAGAATCGCGTGTCGTGGCGCTGCAATAAGTCATCAACCAGTAGCTGGGCTTCTTCTAATTCATCTTGTCGAAGCAACGACCGGGTTAAACCAATGTGAACCCACGCATGATCCATGCTCTGCAATAAGCTTCTAAAGTAGTCTTCCGCAGTTTGATAATCGCGAAGCTGCAATAAGCAATCACCAATTAAGCGTTTAATTCTGGTGTGATACTCCGATAGCGAAGGATCTTTTAACTGGCGCTCTGCATAGTACATAGCGGTGGAATAGTCCCCCACCTGCATACAATGAAGCATTTTATGTAGCTTTAACCTTATTTGGATAAGGTATTCCAAACGCAGCTCAATTTTGTTGCGCTGAAGAGGTTTGACCCAAAAGTCATCCGGTTGCAATTCAACAATACAATTAACCAATTCAGGCGATGTCTCTGCACTGAGAAAAATGACCGTGGTGGTGTCGTTGATGTGATTGAGGTGTTTTAATTCTTCAAAAAGGTGAAAGCCATCTTTGTCGTGACTGACGTTAAACGCCAGTAAAACAAAGTCGTATTGTCTTGCAGCACATAACCTTTTCGCGTGAAAGGCATTAAAAGCACTGCTTACGTTTTTTATTCCAATTTCATGCAAAGCTGATGACACTACATCATGTACAAGCCCCTGGTTATCGATAACCAGCACATGTAATTCTTCTCTTGGGGTTGGGGCAGGTATTTTTTCCAGCATTTACCAATCACTTCTAACGTCTTTTCCCTAAGCGTCGTAATAGAATACTTGCTATTGCGACGGCACAATGTTGCGCGAGCTGTGCGCGAGAGGAGCTGGCCCATAATTCAAACCAGTTTTGTAATAATAGCGCGCATACAGCCTAAACTTATTATACATAAGTCTTGGTTTTTAGATACACGTGCGTTTCACAACGTGATTAGTGCTTTTATCGAGGCGGATCAATCGCGTCGTTAACGCTTCCGTTAACCCTAAACCAACCTGCAACCGAGTGACGGCTGCGGGCAGCAGGTAATACTTCATGAGGGAATTGTTCGCTCAAAAAGACAACGAAAGTACCTTTCGTTGGCAGCACCCTTGTTCCAATTAGCTCACTTTCATCAGCGTAGAGCACGAGTTCTCCCCCATCTTCTGAAGTCCAGTCGTCATTCAAATAGGCGACTAAAGACAACACGCGATTGCCCTGACCTTTAAACGCATCTACATGGCGTTTGTAAAATTTACCCGGCTCATAGCAGGCAAAATGACTTTCAAAAGAAAAAAGCCCCATAAAGAGCGAACGATTTACATACTGCTGCATGGCTTCACACCACGAAAGCCACAAAGCGCCTTCGCTAGATGAACCTGTAATCCAGCAAATCTCGTCCCCTCTAACTTTTTCAGCCTTTTGATAATTCTCTGCGCGACCAATACCTGCCGCTTGATATTCAGCTTCAGAGATTGAACGCTGGCAGGCCAAAAGTGCTTGTGTAATGAAATCAGGTAAACCATGCTCTTGAATAGAAAAGCCTTTCGTGACTAAGTCATCGACGATATTTTCAAATATGGCTTCATCGAAAACGTGAAGAGGCTGATACGACGCAAGTTGTTCTCTATTCATCAGAGCATTTCTACCTTTGAGCGGTTAACTAATCGTGTAGTTAGGAGCGGGTTGTGTACGTTAAAAAACTAGCGAACTTATACGCGGGGTTGAGTCCTATAGCAATTGCATCACCACGCATTTTCCGCGCTATTTTTTTATCGATAAAAGAAAAATTATTTGTCGTTAAGAAGTCGCACGCTTCTTGCTTATTTAATATCAATTTTAAAGTGAGCAAATGACGGTAAAGGTAAACTAAATCAATAAGTAAACCGAGGTGTATATTTTAAGAGGGTTGATTGAGAGACTTTTCTTCTGCCCTTGTTTCCGTAGCCATTACGTCTGCACATACGGATTGTAATTAACAGTTGAAAAACGCATGGCAAGGCGGTTTAGTAAAGATATACGCAATGTAAGTATTAAAATTTTTAGCAAAAAGAGTAACCCATGAGTCAAGATCAAACACAAATAGAAGAAACGGAACATCATCTAGACTTAAGAAACTTGAGACTGGACGACTACAACGATGTTAAAGCGTTAATGGATGAGGTATACGCCAACGTTGGAGGCGCATGGCCTTACTCTAACTATAAAGCCCAAGTTACTACATTTCCCGATGGGCAAATATGTATTGAAGATAAAGGCAAAGTGGTCGCTTTCGCCATTTCAGTGATTGTAGATTATGAGCAGTTTGGGGATAAACACAGCTACGATGAAATTACGGGTGATGCTTATTTGACCACACACGATCCTAACGGTGATGTGCTTTATGGTGTTGAAGTAATTGTTTCACCCGAGTATCGAGGTCTTCGCCTTGGTCGTCGTCTCTACGAAGCGCGTAAAGAGCTCTGTCGTAATTTGAATCTAAAATCCATTATGGCGGGCGGTCGAATCCCGAACTATAAGAACCATGCGCATGAGCTGTCGCCTTATGAATACATTGAGCAAGTAAAGCTCAAAGACATCTACGACCCCATTTTAACTTTTCAACTTTCAAATGGATTTGAAGTCAAGCAAGTCATGTCGGCTTACCTTCCAGAGGATGAAGCCTCACAGGGTTATGCGACGCTACTTCAGTGGCACAATATTTATTATGAACCGGGCACGCCTTCCCTCATCGCCAGCAGGAAGACCAGCGCGCGAATCGGATGTATTCAATGGCAAATGCGTTACTTCAATAATGTAGAAGAGCTTTTACAACAAGTAGAGTACTTCGTCGATGCCTTGTCTGACTATTCTTGCGACGTTGCCCTGTTCCCTGAGTTTTTCAACGCGCCATTAATGGGCCTGAGCCCGTCAGATTCATCAATTGATGCAATTTGGCATTTAGCGACCTATACCGATGAGATTTTAACTGCCGTGTCTCATTTGGCCGTATCGTACAATATTACGATTATCGCAGGTTCTATGCCTGTGGTAGAAGAGGAAGAGCTCTATAACGTCAGCTACATTTGCAAACGCGACGGCACCATTGAAAGCCAGTATAAGCTTCATCCAACACCTCACGAAAAAGAAGATTGGATAATGAAAGGCGGAAACAGCCTTAAGACATTTGATACCGACTTCGGCAAAATCGGCGTTTTGATCTGCTATGACGTGGAGTTTCCAGAGCTTGCGCGTATTCTTGCCGATCAGGAAATGCAAATTTTGTTTGTCCCCTTCTGGACAGATACCAAAAACGGTTATTTGCGCGTGCGACGCTGTGCGCAGGCCCGCGCTATTGAAAATGAATGCTACGTGGCAATTGCAGGTAGCGTAGGTAACTTACCCAAAGTGGACAACGTAGATATTCAATATGGGCAAACCGCGGTTTTCTCGCCAAGTGATTTCGCGTTCCCACATGACGCAATTGTCTCTGAGACCACGCCAAACACAGAAATGACGCTCATTGTTGATTTGGATTTGGATAAACTCACTAAGCTTCAAAATGAAGGCTCTGTGCGGAATTATCTTGATAGAAGACGAGATTTGTATCGCGTTGAATGGATCGGCGATAAGCAGTAGCGCTACGCTTTAAGGAAATTCTCGGATTTTATGGCTTATGTATAATTGACATTGAGCATAAGCCGTAGAATTTCCTTTAATTTAGCGATAACATGCTTTAGCGCGCAAATATAAATGTGCTGTCTTCTTATTGAGTTAAAGCATCTAAATGCGATGAAGTTAGTACTACATAACGAGATTATAAATTTACTATGGCAAATAATTCGAAAAACGATGAGTTTCCAACCATTAGATTGGATGAAGAAGACCGTCGTGATTACCAAACAAAACGTCAGGCGGCGCCAACAAAAGCAACGCCTCCACCTTCATCTGCCCCATCAGCAAACCGCCAACCCTCTGGTGGTGGAAACGGTAATGGAATCTGGGTTGTATTCGTTGCCGTCATCGCCTTAGCCGCCTGTGGTGGTTGCTATTACCTGTACACCATGCTTGAGCAACAAAAAGTGGTTGCTGAGCAAGCGGAGCAGCGCATATTACAGTTAGAAAACAAGTTATCTGCTACAGGTGAAGAAATTGGTGAATCTACTGTTGCCCTGCAAGTTAAAGTTACTGAGCTAACCAACAAGACAAACGAGCTTTGGGAACAAATGGATAAGTTGTGGGCGTCAGCTTGGCGTCGTAATCAACAAGAGATTGCTGATCTTGGCGACCGCGTAGGTAACGTTCAAAACGCCTTGAATAAGAACATCAACTCAGTTTCAGAAAATGTAAAATCGCAAGCAGCGGCCATTGGCTCGGTTAAGAATCAACTTGCTTCGTTAGCTGATGAACTGCTCGCTGTTAATGTTCAACTTGAGCAAGCAGCAAGCGATAAACAAAGCGCTCAGCAAAGCGTACGCAATTTAACCGACAAATTGTCTGTGTTAGAGCAACGCAATACGACCTTATCTGGCCGCATTACCAGTTTGGAAAACGAAATTCGCGATATAGCAACCAAAGTAGTATCTAGCGGTGGTTCAACGGGTGGAAGTGGTTCAGCTCCTTCAGCTGCAGGTAACCAGTAAACCAGATAAAATATGTTGCAATAGTATACAACCGAGAATAAAAATCACGGCTTAACGCATAAAAAAGAAAGGGGCGAATCGCCCCTTTCTTTTTGCCGTGATAATATTGCCCTCTTTTGAAATATATAGGACCTAATGCGCAATGAGTGAGCAAGCGCCCAAACGTTTAAATAAATATATTAGCGACACTGGCCTGTGTTCTCGCCGTGAAGCGGATAAACTCATTGAGCAAAATCGCGTTACCGTTAATAACCAACCACCTGAACTGGGTACGAAAGTGGGGCCTGGTGACACTGTAAAGGTAGACGGTAAAGTTGTAGGCGCAGTTGCCTCAGACAAGTCAGATCGCGTATATATTGTCTATAACAAACCCATTGGTATCACCTGTACAACTGAGCGTCATGTCAAAGGCAACATTATTGACGCTATCGGTCACAAGGAACGTATTTTCCCCGTAGGAAGGTTAGACAAACCATCGGAAGGCTTAATCATTTTAACCAGCGATGGGGACATCGTGAACAAGATCCTGCGCGCTGAAAATGCTCATGACAAAGAATACGAAGTTACGGTTAACCAACCAATCAGTGAGCGCTTCGTCAACCGTATGTCTCGCGGAGTACCAATTTTAGGGACGGTGACGAAGCCTTGTGTGGTTAAACCCACGGGCAAAAATACATTTACCATTATTCTAACTCAGGGTCTTAATCGACAAATCCGCAGAATGTGTGAGTTTTTAGGGTACGAGGTCACCAAACTAAAACGAACCCGAATCATGCACCTTGAACTCGGCTCACTAAAACCTGGCCAGTGGCGTAACCTAACAAGCCGTGAACTAACTATTATGCAAAATGCAGTTCGCTCTTCTACAAAAACAGCGAGCAAAGTTGAGTTGCGTAAATAAATGAAACTACTACATTTAGTAGTAGTTTATTGATAAGACAATTTAAGACTTTGAAAAACGGACATTATCATTTTTTTTCGGTAAAGGATTTTCCCCCTAGTGCTGAAATATTGGCTAACTACGATGTATTTTTCGTGGTGGCTTCTGTTGTTATTGCAATATCTGCTTCCCTTATTTCTTTCGTTCTTTCTGCGAAGATGTCGCAAACAGAATTACAAAATGAGCGAACATTTTGGTCGCTGGCATCAGCGTGCTTTCTTGGTTTTGGCATTTGGGCGATGCATTTTGTTGGGATGCTTGCCTATCAGCTCCCTCTTGAGGTTTCGTACGACCCTTTCATAACCCTACTCTCTGTGTTACCCGCGATTCTTGCGAGTATTGTTGTGATGAGTAAACTGCCGCATAAAGCTAACTCGCTTTTGCTTCGCAGTTTATATATGGGGCTTGGCATTGGCAGCATGCACTACATCGGCATGATGGCAATGCAGATGAATGCCATCATGGCGTACGATGGCTGGTACTTCTCTTTGTCTATTGTGGTTGCCGTCGGTCTAGCAGGTATTGCTTTAAAAACCCATGAATATGTCACCACTTCGCAACTGCGAATACTTAAACAAATTGTTCCCGCCATTATAATGGGCAGTGCTATATCCGGTATGCATTACACCGGTATGCTGTCTATGCACGTATATGCACTGCCTTCTACGCAAATACTACAAGAGCCAGAAACCAAAAACCTCGCTTATTTGGTCATGCTAATGGTGATGCTTTTCGCGTTTACTATTCTTATTTTTATTGAGCTGCGAGCACGTACGTTATTGCTGGAACGCTATAACGCGGTGTTAAATACAGTACAAGAAGGCGTATTGACTTTCGACAGTGCCGGCATGGTTGAATTTGCCAACCCTGTCGCGTTAAGCATGTTTGGTCTCGACAGTTTTTCTCCTCAGACCATTCACATACGCGAGCTTGTGAGCCCTTCTGAGCATGCCCATGAGCCACTCCTGATAGGATTAAAAAAAGCGGCAAAGAATAGCGCCGCGCACAACGTGCCTTTAACTCTGGACGGTATTCGGAAAAGCGGAAAGGTTTTTCCTTTGACACTTCGCATTAATTTGCTGCCGGGAAACCATATTTCATATGTGTGTACGGTAAAAGATTTGTCTGACGTCAAGAACCAAGAAGTTTTTGCACAAACGGTGTTTGACGCACTGCCCAATATGTTGATTGTAAAGCGTGCCGACAGCCTTTCGATTACCCATGTAAATGATGCGGGAAGTAAAATATTGGGCACCGATAAAGCGTCACTCGTGGGGCTATCTGACTTTGATATATTCGACGAGGCGGAGGCCAAGAAATTTATATCTGACGATAAGCAATTACTTTCAAGTTCTGAAAAGCAAATCGTTAACGAATTCAAACTCAATATAGGTGGTGTGACGCGCTTTTTTGAGACCAAAAAGATTGTCATTGATGACAACTACGGCACCCCTCAATACATATTGGCACTATCCGAAGACGTAACAAAATGGCGGGAAGCTCAACAGACGCTTAAAACGTTAAACCGCCGCATGTCTATGGCCGCTGACGCAGCACACATAGGTGTATGGGAGTGGGACATCGCTACTAACGAGCTCATTTGGGATGAGTGGATGCATAAAATCTACAATGTCTCCAAAGCTGGTTTTAGTGGTCAATTTAGTGACTGGGAATACACAGTTCACGATGACGATATTGCCAATGTGAAGCAAAAGATAGAGCAATCAATAAAAGATAGCTCAGGATTTCACGCAATTTTTAGAGTGAAATCCGCTGGCGACAAATACCGTCATGTTAGCGGTTATGGTCGCATTGAAGGCAACAAGATGTTTGGAATTAATGTTGATATCACCGAGCAAGTCGAAGCAGAACAGAAAATTAGAAAACTGGCAAATAGCGATACGCTAACAGGTTTAGCGAATAGGCTTGCCCTATCTACCTATATGCGAAATGAGCTTCCTCGATTAGAGAGAAACAATAAGGTGTGTACGCTACTTTATCTGGATCTCAATCGATTTAAGCCCATTAATGACGAATACGGCCATACAATCGGTGACGAAGTTCTTGTTGAGCTTGCACAAAGGCTTCAATCCATGTGTCGCGTGTACGATATTGCATCACGGGTTGGTGGTGATGAGTTTATCGTAGTAATCACCGAGCTAAGCACTGAATACAATGTAGAGGCACTTAAAGCCCGACTTGCTAAAAAGCTTACACAGCCTATTACTACCACACAAGGCGCGTTCAGCGTTGGCGTCAGCATAGGTCACGCGAGCTATCCAGAAGAAGGCAAGACGCTAGAAGAGTTAATTTACATTGCAGATGAGCGGATGTTTGAAGATAAAAAGCAAAACATACCGTCGAACTAACGCGTAGTACAAACACAAGGTTAATTGGCCGGCTTCATACATGTACTAGGGTGTATTGCACTTCGCTGTACATTTTTGCAAAAAAAAAGCGCCCATTGGGCGCTTTTCTTGAAACCTAGTCTTATCGACGTAGACCTAGACGCTTGATAAGGTCAAGGTAACGCTCTGCGTTCTTGCCTTTAAGGTAGTCTAGAAGCTTACGACGTTGGCTAACCATACGTAGAAGACCACGACGTGAGTGGTGATCTTTCTTGTGATCAGCAAAGTGACCTTGAAGCTTGTTGATGTTGTGAGTAAGCAAAGCAACTTGAACTTCTGGTGAACCAGTGTCGCCTTCTTTAACGCCGTACTCAGCAATGATTTTTGCGGTTTCTGCTTTAGTTAGTGACATATCATTCTCCTAATATTAATGCTTCGCCGATCACTAATTCAGCAAAGCGGAATGAGCGCCGTATTATAATGACGTTTACAGACTTAGCAAGGACGGAACGACGTAATTTCATTAATTAACCCGTTTAAGGTTCGATTCCACCTTATTAATACGTTTAGCTAACTCACTTTTGTATTCGACACCGTTTAGAAAATCCATTGCCCGCTGGTCACTTTTGTATCCGTATGCAGAATATACCGAGTGAGCTATGCTTATCTTAGCGTCGTGATCTACGACTAAATCTAAATTTTGCTCTACAAATTGCGGCGATCTGTAAACAGCTCCTTGTAATAAGGTAATCACTACTTGCTCAGTATCAATATTCGTTTGACGTTGTGCCCAAGTTAGCGCAGTGTCGGGCTCAAAGTAAGCGATAGTTCTGGCAGCGTGTTCAACATCAGATTGATAGTTTTCACTATTGCTATGTCTTACAAACCAGGAAGCAGCTTCACTAGGTGATTGATTTACATAACTATCAAAGACAGCGCGCTTTATCTCTTTTTTTCGTTCGTTGTCATCTAGCGTGTCGAACCAAGCTTTAGTGCTTTCAACGTCTTTGCGTACCCATACACTTATTAAATTAGTTTCTAACCGTTTATCATCCGAACGTTTTATTAACGATAACGTGTCTCGAAACTGCTCTGATGTTTCTAAGACACTAAAAATGCCGCTATAGGCCGCACTTTTTAAATTCTCTGACTCAAGAAGAGCGATAGACTGAAAGGCGCTATCAATATCCTCACTTGCCATTTCTCTAAAAATAAGCGAAGGGTAAATGTTGTTTTCGAGCATGCCTGAGGTAAGTGAGGAATTATTAATATACCAGTCAAGGGCGTCAGAAGGCGATTGATTAGCCCAGTTAGCTATAACTGATATGCGAAACTGCTGCTTTGATTCCAAGTTAATATCCATGTTATCAACAAGGTCCCAAGCTTTTTCGGGGTTCAGCTCTACTAAGCGAGAGACCATTGTTGACAAAATCATGGCAGCATCTGGGTCGCTAATAGACGTATCGATGCTTGATAACGTATCGATAATCGCCTGCTCGCCCATCATGCTTATAGAGATAATTAAGGCGCCTATTTGTTTTAAGCTAAGCTTGGGCTTGTCGGAAAACCAGACTTCTAGGCTAATATTGTCAGATTTACTCGCTGAGTCTTTGGGTGACTGCTCACGCTTGGTCTCTCCTTGCTGAGGGAGTAACGCTGTTTGTGAGACGTGTTGATCTTTACCATCGCCTACATTGGTTATGTGAACAGAAACTTCTGAAGGGACTGTAGGGCGTTTATCATTGACATAGTAACCCGCAGCAAATACTAGGCATAGCGAACAAAGCCATAAGCCAATCCATTTGGTCATTGAATAATCCCTTAATTAAAACACCACGCCAGCTTAAGACGTTTCGCAGAAAGTAGAAATCTGTATGAGTGATAAAGAACCTACCACTAAATAGTGCACCTTTTATACTACTTTATTTGCAATTAAGAAAGCCTTGCGTTAACCGCAAGGCTTTAAACGAGCATAATCTGCTAGATATAGGTCATTGCAAAGTACTAACTATAAACAACTCGACGTTTTGGGTTAACAAACACTTCTTGTTTAGGGATACCTTGGTCTTTCGGGTCAAGAACCCCTTCCCCTACGCCTAAGAATATACCACTGGTATCGTCGCCATGGTAAACGCGGTAAGACACGCCTTCACTCAGCGTTTCGCTACAAGTCCCTTTTACAGATTGGCCGTTATCAAAACGGTTTCTTTCAGCGTCGTTAATGGTCACAAATGGCAACCGACTTACGGCGGTATCCATAGGAATCAATAAGTCATCCAGCGCTTTAAAGTCACCTTCTTCCAGTGATTCCTGAATTTCAATTAACTTGTCCAGCGAGACCATTTTATCCGTAGGATAGTCTGCTACTTCCGTACGGTGTAAGCGAGTCACGTAGGCGCCACAGCCAAGGTTCTGACCTAAATCATCTACGATAGAGCGAATATAAGTGCCCTTGCTGCATTTAATGCGCATTTCTACAAACGGCAGTTCAATACGCAGTACATCTAATTCATACACTTCAATATCACGAGGTTCACGCTCAATCTCTATACCTTGACGTGCATAGTGATAAAGTGGCTTACCTTGATGTTTAAGCGCTGAAAACATGGACGGGATTTGTTTACTCTTACCTAGAAACGCCAAGCACGCATCACGTACTTGTTCTTCGCTTACATCAACAGGCTTTTCTTCAACCACTTCGCCATCGGCGTCAGACGTGGTGGTGCGAACACCTAGTTGAGCAGTTACCTCGTAGGTCTTTTCTGCATCCAGAAGAAACTGAGAAAACTTCGTAGCTTCACCCAAGCAGAGCGGCAACATGCCACTGGCAAGTGGATCAAGTGCGCCTGTATGCCCAGCCTTCGCCGCTTTGTACAGCCAGCGCACTTTTTGAAGCAGTTGGTTAGATGACCCACCAAGCGGTTTATCAAGCAATACTATGCCGTTAATCTCACGGCCTTTACGACGTCTTGCCATTTACTCCTGCTCTTGTGGATCGTCTTTATCGCGCTTTGACTCATCTTTTGCGATGGTCTGAGACACAAGATTAGAGATACGCATACCTTCAACAATCGACTTATCTTCAAAGAAGTGAAGATCAGGCACTGAGCGCATGCGAATACGTTTAGCTAGAATACTGCGAATAAACTTTTTGTATTCTGCCAGTTGTTTAATTTGCGCTTTACCTTCTTCTTCGGTGCTGTTGTAGATAGTCACAAAGATTTTTGCATGCGCTAGGTCGCGCGACACATCTACGTCAGAAACCGTGATCAAGGGCATGTCGCCAACGCGGTGCTTGTATTCATTTTGCAGAATGCTCGCCACTTCTTTATGAACTTGCTGAGCAACTCTGTCGGTACGTGAAAATTCACGGGCCATTATTCTCTCCTTTCCTTATTTAACGCAGGGCATGCGCGAGGTCTGTTTGCTGTATACAGACAAAAACGGGAGCACTCGGCCCCCGTTTCTCACATGCCGAATTAACTAAGGCAATTAAATTTCGCGCTTAACCTCAACGATTTCGAAGACCTCGATTTGGTCGCCTACTTTCACGTCGTTGTAGTTCTTAACGCCGATACCACATTCCATACCGTTACGTACTTCTTGAACGTCGTCTTTAAAGCGACGCAGTGATTCTAGTTCACCTTCGTAGATAACTACGTTGTCGCGAAGTACACGGATTGGGTTGCTACGCTTAACGTTACCTTCAGTCACCATACAGCCCGCAATTGCGCCCAGTTTCGGTGACTTAAATACGTCACGTACTTCTGCAAGACCAATGATTTCCTGCTTGAATTCCGGTGCAAGCATACCGCTCATGGCCGCTTTCACTTCGTCAATTAGGTTATAGATAACGCTGTAGTAACGTAAATCAATTTCTTCAGCTTCTAGTACGCGACGCGCTGTAGCATCGGCACGAACGTTAAAGCCTAGTACGATAGCGCCTGATGCAGCCGCAAGGGTTGCGTCGGTTTCAGTGATACCACCTACACCACTACCTACAATGTTCACTTTCACTTCAGACGTAGAAAGCTTCACAAGTGACTCAGAAATTGCTTCTACAGAGCCCTGTACGTCAGCTTTAAGTACGATGTTAAGTTCGCTAACGTCACCTGATTCCATGTTCGCAAACATGTTTTCAAGTTTCGCTTTTTGCTGACGAGCAAGTTTAAGTTCACGTTTCTTCTGATGACGTTTCGCTGCTACTTCACGCGCTTTACGCTCGTCTTTAACAACGGCTGCGTCTTCACCCGCTACCGGAACACCAGACAGACCAAGTACTTCCACAGGCGTAGAAGGACCAGCAATTTTAATTTCATTACCGTTTTCGTCACGCATTGCACGAACACGGCCGTATTCTTCACCACAAAGTAGAATGTCACCAGCGCGTAAATGGCCTTCTTGAACCAATACAGATGCTACTGGACCACGACCTTTATCAAGGCGAGATTCAATAACAATACCGCGACCCGGGCCTTCAGCTACTGCTTTAAGGTCAAGAACTTCAGCTTGTAGAACGATAGCTTCAAGCAATTCGTCTACGCCCATACCTGTTTTCGCAGAAACGTTACAGAACTGGTGCTCACCGCCCCACTCTTCTGAGATAACTTCTAGTTGAGATAGCTCAGTTTTAACGCGATCAGGATCAGCTGTTTCTTTATCCATTTTGTTCACTGCAACGATAAGAGGTACGCCAGCAGCACGAGCGTGCTGTACCGCTTCTTTCGTTTGAGGCATTACGCCGTCATCTGCAGCAACAACAAGAATAACGATATCCGTCGCCGTAGCACCACGAGCACGCATTGCGGTAAATGCGGCGTGTCCAGGTGTATCTAGGAACGTGATTTCGCCATTTTCTGTTTCTACTTTATATGCACCAATGTGCTGGGTAATACCACCGGCTTCACCGTCTGCAACTTTCGCGCGACGAATGTAGTCAAGCAATGACGTTTTACCGTGGTCAACGTGACCCATGATGGTTACAACAGGTGCACGTGTGGTTTTTTCACCGCCAGTGCCATCTGCCAACAACTCATCTTCAAGTGCGTTGTCGTTAACAAGTTCGTACTTATGACCCATTTCTTCAATTACTAGTACCGCTGTATCTTGGTCTAGTACTTGGTTAATGGTTGCCATTTCGCCCATCTTCATCATCGTTTTGATAACTTCGTTAGACTTAATTGCAAGTTTACTTGCAAGTTCGCCAACTGTGATGGTGGCGCCAAGCTTAACTACACGCTCTACAGGTGCAGCTGGCTTGTTAAAGCCTTGCTTAAGATGCTCACCCGCATTTTTCTTCGACTTACGACGACGGCGTGATGAACGCTCAACCTGCATGTCTTCTTCGTCTTCAGCTTCTTGCGCGTAACGGTTAGAGTGCAAGTGAACTTCTTCAGCTTCTTCTTTCTTACGACGCTCTTCTTCTTCCTTCCAGCGACGCTCGTTCTCTTCAGCAAGTTTGCGCGCTTCATCAGCCGCTTTCTTCGCGTCTTCTTCAAGCTTCTTCTGCGCTTCTTCTTCTTGCGCTTTGCGCAGACGTTCTTCTTCCTGACGAGCCGCTTCAGCTTCCGCTTTTTCAGCTTCAGTTAGCTCAGGTTCGTCGGCCTTACGTGCTTCAGCTTCTTTTTTCGCTTGTTCCGCACGACGAGCACGCTCTTCTTCAGCAGCTTTCTTAGCTTCTTCAGCTTTACGTGCTTTCTCCTCAGCGGCTTTTTTCGCTTCAGCTGCTGCTTTTTCTTCCGCTTCGCGCTTCAGACGTGCTTCTTCTTCAAGACGCTTCGCCTCTTCTTCCGCTTGACGCTGCTGTTCTTCAACATCGCTACGCTTAACGTAAGTGCGCTTTTTACGTACTTCTACTTTCACTTCTTTAGACTTACCAACACTTAACGTGCTTGTTGTCTTACGCTTAAGTGTCATACGCGTTGGTTCAGCTGCGCTGCCGTGTTGCTTACTTAAATGATCCAATAGTTTTTGTTTCTCGTCTTCGTTTACCTGATCGCCGGCATTCTTAGTGATACCCGCGTCTTTAAACTGGCCAACCAATCGGTCAACGGTCGTACCAATGTCGCTGGCGAGCTTTTCAATAGATACATCTGCCATTACGTAATTTTCCCCCTGTTGACCTTACTCTTCTTCACTGAACCATACGATATTACGAGCCGCCATGATTAACGCACCGGCTTTCTCTTCGTCTAGTTCATCGATATCACTGATATCATCGGTACCTTGTTCTGCTAATTCTTCCAGGTCGGTAACACCGCGGCTGGCCAACACATAGGCCACGTGTTTACTCATACCTTCAAGATTTAATAAGGCTTCTGTAGGCTCTGCACCTTCAAGCGATTCTTCGTTCGCCAGTGCACGCGTGGTTAGGAAAGCGCGCGCTCTGTTGCGCAGCTCTTCAACCATTTCTTCATCTAACCCTTCAACCGCTAGAAGCTCACTTGCAGGCACGTATGCCACTTCTTCTAACGTTGTAAAGCCTTCATCTACCAAGACAGACGCGAACTCTTCGTCAATGTCCAAACCAGCAGTAAATAGATCAAGTACCTTCGCGTTTTCTTCTTCATGCTTCTTGTTGAGATCTTCAACCGTCATCACGTTAAGTTCCCAGCCTGTAAGCTGGCTAGCTAGGCGAACGTTTTGACCACTACGGCCAATTGCCTGTGCTAGGTTGTCTGCTTCAACCGCTACGTCCATGCTGTTGCTGTCTTCATCAACAACGATTGACGCCACTTCGGCGGGAGCCATAGCATTGATAACGAATTGCGCTGGGTTTTCGTCCCATAACACGATATCAACACGTTCACCGCCAAGTTCCCCTGATACGGCTTGTACACGTGAACCACGCATACCAACGCACGCACCAACCGGGTCTAAGCGTTTGTCATTAGTTTTAACCGCAATCTTTGCACGAGAACCTGGGTCACGCGCTGCAGATTTAATTTCTAGTGTCTCTTCCGCAATTTCTGGTACTTCCAGACGGAAAAGCTCAACTAGCATGTCTGGGTGCGTACGGCTAATAAATAGCTGTGCGCCACGTGCTTCTGGACGAATAACGTAAAGAAGGCCACGTACACGGTCGCCCGGACGGAAAGTTTCACGAGGAAGCATGTCATCGCGGTAGATAACACCTTCAGCGTTGTTACCTAAGTCGATGATGATGTTGTCGCGGTTTACTTTCTTAACCGTACCTGTAACCAGCTCACCTACTTTGTCTTCGTACTCAGCAATCATTTGCTGACGCTCAGCTTCACGTACTTTTTGTACAATCACTTGCTTTGCGGTCTGCGTAGTTATGCGGTCGAATTTAATAGATTCAATCTGTTCTTCCACATAATCGCCGAGTTGTATCTCTGGTTCGTCGATTTGTGCAGCAGAAATCGTAATTTCAGCAAATGGGTTTTCCTGTTCTTGATCATCAGGGATAACCAACCAGCGACGGAATGTATCAAAGTCACCAGACGTTCTGTCGATGCTTACACGAACTTCAATTTCGCCTTCGTTTTTCTTTTTTGTTGCACTAGCGATCGCAAACTCTAGCGCTTCAAAAATTTTCTCTCTAGGCACTTGTTTTTCATTTGAAACGGCTTCCGCCACTAACAAAATTTCTTTATTCATTTTCGCCTCTCTTTTGCTTTCGTCGATGAAAGCAGAGCTGTTCCGTTAATCGAACGTGGGAACAACGTTACCTTTTTCGATATTCGCCACAGCTAACTGGAACTGCTGGCCATCCACTTCAATACTTACGATGCCATTTTCGCACGCGAGTACTTTGCCTTTAAAATTACGTCTGTCATCCATTGGCATAGACAAACGAATTTGAACCACTTCACCCACAGACTCGATATAGTGCTTCTCTTTGAAAAGCGGTCTGTCCATACCCGGTGATGACACTTCCAAGTTGTATTCAGTGCTAATTGGATCTTCAACGTCCAAAATTGCGCTAACCTGATGACTTACATCTGCACAATCATCAACGGTAATACCGTTTTCATGATCAATAAAAACGCGAAGAATAGAATGCTTCCCCGCTCGTACAAACTCGATCCCAACCAACTCAAAACCCAGTGCTTCAACACCTGGCTCTAGCATTTCGGTTAGTTTCTCTTCAAGTTTTGCCAATGCAAACCTCCAAAAACGAAAAAAGGGCCTAAAGCCCACCTGTCATCACCCGGCTCAGCGAGGCTGACTCCAGGTTTTAATACAACAAAAAGCCCCGGACTAGCGGGGCTTTTATTAAAATTCTGAACCCATACCTGCCAACAAGGGCAGTTGCAAACCTATGGGTAAAACCACCGTTAGGTGATAGCTTGCTAATGATAAGTGCGTTACTTTCCTGTACTGAGGGAGCCCGCTCTCATCACTTAATGAACACATTATACGTATAGCCGTCGCATTAAGCAACAGCCAATAGGCGCACACACTGGAGGGTATCGATTTTTTCTGTGTGAAATTCGGCCTGCATGAAAGTATTTTAATTGCGGTTTAGTCCAGCAGACTTAGTCTTCGTCTTTAAATGTCGCTTTAATATCAAGAATTTTAGGCATAATTTCTATCATCAAATCGACAAGTCTGGGTTCGAAATGCTTTCCCTTTTGGCTTTGAAGAAAATCTACCGTTTTTTCAATACTCCAGGCGTCTTTATAAGGACGTTTGCTGGTTAAGGCATCGAACACATCAGCAATGGCGCAAATACGCCCCTCAATGGGAATATCTTCACCCGCAAGCCCTTTAGGATAGCCTGACCCGTCCCATTTTTCATGATGGGTAAGCGAAACAGACTTTGCAACTTTCAACAACAAAGAATCGCCGCAATCACCAATGATTTCCGCACCAATCTCAGGGTGGTTTTTCATGGTGGCAAACTCTTCGTCTGTCAGCTTCCCTGGTTTCAACATTATACTATCAGCAATACCAATTTTGCCGATGTCGTGCATCGGTGCAGCATGAAGCAGAATTTCAGCCTGTTTATCTGTAAGTCCATAGGCAAGCGCAAGTTCTTTCGAATAATGGCTCATGCGCATGACATGCATGCCCGTCTCATTGTCTTTATATTCCGCCGCTCTACCTAAACGCTGTACAACTTGTAAACGGCTATCAAGTAGCTCGTCAGCTTGCACCAAACTGAGGTGGGTTTTAACCCGCGCTTTTACGATGGCCGGAGATATAGGCTTAGTAATGTAGTCCACAGCGCCCGCTTCGAAGCCTTCTGTTTCTTCGTGTTCATCATTTAAGGCGGTGACAAATATAACGGGGATGTGCCTTGTATCTGCTTGCTGTTTAAGCTGGCGGCATACTTCAAAACCCGTCAGTCCTGGCATCATAACGTCAAGCAATATCAAATTTGGCTGTCTAGTCTCAGTGAGCTTTAACGCTTCTTCGCCATTTCTCGCAAAAATAAGCTGATAATCATTAGCGAGAAGTTGCTTTAAAACCCTTAGGTTTACTGGCTCATCGTCAACGAGTAATAAAGTAGGTTTTGTGATTTCAATGTTTAACATGCCGCGTCTCTTGGCTACTTTAATTCTTGTATCAATGTAGAGATGCGCTCATGCGCCAACTCGAACTCAAAATCATCGATATCTAAGAGAATTTGAGTTATCTGTTCTTTGTGACTAGAACACCCAACCTCGCGTAAAAATGACAATTCATCTTCATCTACCATGTTTTGCTCTACACTATCGAGCATAGCCTCCAAATGACTCAGCAGCAATGCATTATCGATACTTTCATTAATGGCATTTTCGGCATACAGTGGCGATTCGCTAAGCATCAACTCGATTTTATCTAAGGCATCACGAAGACGGTTAACGTCTTCAATATTCACCTCTGATTTTAGAGCCTGAGCTTCAATTTCCCTGGTTGTATGATAGAAGGTGGTTAAGCAAAGATTACCCGATGTACCTTTTAAACCGTGTGAAAGTGTAGCAACCGCTTTATAGTCTTCACGAATTGCCGCCCCCATTAAGTCGTCGACTTTATCCCTGCAGGTAGTAGAGAATTTATCCACCTCTTGTAGGACGACCTCTTCACTCCCCCATAAATCGATGGCCTTCTTCAAATCCAACACGTTTTTATCAACTTTAAGCGCAGATGCTGGAGCATTTACTTCTAATGTGTCTGGTACCGAGTCCAACTGAAGTGTATCTATGTTAAGCACGCGAGCAATCTCGTCCATCAATTGAGGGAAATCGACGGGCTTGTTGGCGAACCCTTCCATTCCCGCCTGCTGCGCGGCATGTTTGTCCTGTACTAACACGCTAGCGGTCAGCGCAATAATGGGCGTAGGTGGTAAGCTATTTTCTTTTTCAAACTCTCGACGCTGTTTGGCTGCCTCTAGGCCATCTAACTTTGGCATCTGTAAATCCATCAGTACCACGTCAAACGACTTAGCGCGCATTTTATCCAATGCAATCTGTCCATCTGTTGCCGTTTCTACACTGTGGCCAGCGCGTTTTAGCAGCAACGAAAGCAGCTCAAGGTTTTGCTGCACATCGTCAACAACCAGTACGGTTAACGAGGTTTCAATACGTGCTGCTTTCGAGGAGAGCTCACTAGATACATAATCATCAATTTCTACAACTTCTAGAGGAAGTCTGAAAGTAAAGGTCGTTCCTTTACCTTTTTCACTAGTTGCACAAATATTACCGCCCATCAGTTCAACTAACTGCTTGGAAATAGTTGTTCCCAGCCCCGTGCCGCCGTACTTTCGACTCATCGATGCATCTGCTTGAGAGAACGGGTCGAATACTCTTTCTACTTGCTCTTGCGTCATACCAATGCCGGTATCTGTCACGTCAAAATACACAAACTTTTCATCACTTTTGACATTGATAGTCACTTCACCCTCGTGAGTGAATTTAACGGCGTTGCCTATCAGATTGTTAAGTACCTGTCGCATTCGCTCCGGTACACCTCTGTATCCGTTAGCTACCGAATCATCGACATTAAGTACAAGTCCAACTTTTTTGCGCTTGGCTTCTAACCAAAATGTTGAAATAACCAAATCCAACTCTTCGCGAATAAGGAAATCGCGATAATCTAAATCAAGCTTACCTTTATCCAACTTCGCGCTATCAAGTATGTCGTTAAGAAGATGCAGCAATGAACGTGCGGAACGGTTTATCGTGGTTAAGTGAGATTTTTGCTCTTCGCGTAAGGCTTCTCCTAACATGAGGTCGCTAAAGCCTATTATTGCATTCATAGGCGTACGGATTTCATGACTCATATTAGCAAGAAATGCGGTACGCGCAGCGGCAGCTTGCTCTGCTTTTTCCTTTGCCGCTTTTAATTCATTCTCCATCACTTTTCGATGTGTAATGTCAGATATGAAGCCGTCTACATAGAGCACCATGCCATCATCGTCTTTAACCTGTACTCCATGCTCGATAACCCACTTCACCTCTCCGGATTTTGCGACGATTCTATATTCATATGAAAAGGCGCCTACATCAGGACTAATAGATGATAGACGCTCTACATCATCAGGATGGTAAAGATCGGTGAAAGAGCGCTTCGGATTGGGCAAGGTAAAATCTTCAGGCGGGTATCCGGTTACTTCTGTTACAGCATCACTAATAAATACCATGGGCCACCCTGGCATACTTAAACAGCGATAAGCCATACCAGGAATATTTGAGATAAGACTTCTAAATTTAGCTTCGCTCTCGCGCAATGCATCTTCCATTTCCTTGCGTTTACGTAAATCAGAAGCGAAAGAGACAAAAACGGGCTTACCATCAATTTTTGTGTAGCCGACACCCAAGCGCACTGGTATACGCTCACCGTCTTTGCGAAGTACTTCTACTTCTCTTCCTGTACCAATAATTTGCTCAGTTGGTACTACTCGCTGACTGAAGAAGTCATCACCGTATAAATGACGTCTTTCAGGAGTTACTACCTCAGCTGCGTGCATACCGATTATTTCTTGCTGAGTATAGCCATAGATGCGCTCAACAGCGGGGTTAGCGGTTTTTATAATGCCTTTGTCATCAACGGTCAGGATGGCGTCGACGGCGGTATCGGTAATAGCACTTTGAATTCGCTCACTTTCAATGGCGCGTACCATTACATCGCGATATTTAAAAAGAAGGCTAATGCCCAATACCATGGTAATTAATATTAACGTAACGATAGCAATCGAAATTGCTAGATAAACAGCAATATCTGAAGACTGACCCGACGTTTCCATTCCTGGTGGCAATACGAATCTTGCTGCCGCCATCCCCGTATAGTGCATACCAGAAATAGCCAGTCCCATAACGATACTTGCAAGTAATACATGTTTTCCTAACAGCTTTTTACTTTTCGTAGCAGCTGTAATGCCGAATTTAATCCACAGCGACAGCATGGCTAAACACACAGCTACCACAATAGAAAGGGCAAACATACCAAGGTCGTAACGAAGAAGCGGTGCCATTTCCATAGCGGCCATACCACTATAGTGCATAGTGCCAATACCAGCACCTACCAATACACCACCTAATATTATTTCAGCGAGGCTAATACGGGACTTAGTTAAAAGGTGAAGCGCCACCCAAGCTGCGGCAATCCCGGGAACGGCAGAGAGCCCGGTAATCAGAGGATCATAGTCAACGGGCAGACACAAATCAAAAGCGGTCATCCCCAAGAAATGCATAGACCAAATACCACCGCCTAATGCAATGCTGCCGGTGCCTAATAAGGCATTTCGTCGAAGTTTGTCTTCGGTGATCGCGGCTTGCCCTGCCACATTAAACGCCATAAATGAGGCAAACACAGCCACCATAAGCGATAGAATGACCAAAGGAAAATGATAAGCACCTTCTATTAAGGTGGCGTGTTCTTCAAAAGTAAAAAAACGGGATATCATAACGCGGCCATACTACCTATTAGTTTAATTTTCAATGGTGGCGTGAGGTTAACTTAGCACACTCATTTACACAGTGTAGTAATTAATTCAAAATTATCGTGTAAATCAAGGAACGCTATTATGTTTTGCCGTATAAAAAGAAAAAACCCAGCAAAAGCTGGGTTTTAAATGTGGTTGCGGGAGCAGGATTTGAACCTA
>NZ_JAFLMX010000323.1:0-18309 GCF_017849675.1 Alteromonas sp. AO-Serp | reverse complement strand
CCCCTTGCCTAAAATCGTACGCCTGCTATCTAAAAAAGCACAACACATGCCCATGGCTGCATTGCGGGTACCAAGTTTACTACCTGGCGATGTGTAAGAGCAAATCCAGTTGAAACAAACCAAAATACCGCTGTTGGTAAGTAGCTTGATATGGCTGCTGCTAGTGACGGCTGCCGCGCGCCCTCAATGGTTAGGAGAGCCTGTCAGCATACCGAATGAAGGTCGAGAAATGATGTTAGCGGTGGATTTATCTGGCAGTATGAAGATAGATGACATGCAGCTTAATGGCCGACAAGTTAACCGTTTAACCATGACTAAGTCGGTGGTTTATGACTTTATTCAGCGTCGCGTTGGCGACAGAATTGGCCTTATCTTATTTGCCGATACCGCGTACGTTCAAGCGCCGCTTACCTATGACAGAGATACGGTTTCTACACTTCTGAGTGAAGCTGTCATTGGGTTGGTTGGCGAACAGACGGCTATTGGCGATGCGATAGGTTTAGCAGTGAAGCGCTTTGACGAACGGGAAGAGTCTAATAACGTTTTAATTCTTCTTACCGATGGGCAAAATACTGCAGGGAATATTACACCCGAACAGGCTAAAGAGTTGGCAATTAGTAAGGGTGTGAAGGTTTACACTATAGGTGTGGGCGCAGATAAAATGCTGATCCAGAGCTTTTTCGGCAGCCGACAAATAAACCCATCGCAAGAACTTGATGAAGGCATGTTAA
This sequence comes from Alteromonas sp. AO-Serp, assembly GCF_017849675.1. Lineage (NCBI taxonomy): Bacteria > Pseudomonadati > Pseudomonadota > Gammaproteobacteria > Alteromonadales > Alteromonadaceae > Alteromonas > Alteromonas sp. AO-Serp. Next base: position 17,578 of record NZ_JAFLMX010000323.1, on the reverse strand, counting down.
CCGACATTGCGACTAGCACTGGCGGCCAATATTTTAGGGCTCGAAATGCCCAGGAACTTCAAGCTATTTATCAACAACTTGACGCGCTTGAGCCTATTGAAGGTGAAACGCGTAAGATGCGTCCATTGAGCGCACTGTTTTACTATCCCCTTGGTGCGGCAATATTACTGTCAGCACTATGGGCATTCTTGACGGTTCTTTTATCAACATTTCGTTGGTTCGCACAAAGACGAATTAACTCGTCCCAGCAACCCCCGAACTCAGCTGATTCAATACAAGCAGCTCAAATAAATAGGGAGACGAAGTAATGGAATTCGACTTCTTAAACCAATTTCATTTTTTACGCCCCGAATGGTTTATCGCGCTCGTTCCCCTGATGCTGCTTGTGCTTTTAATTAGAAAAACCACGGCTAAGCAATCTGGCTGGCAATCTGTGATCCCTTCTCACCTATATCAATACATGGTGATTGGAAAAAACGAAATGGGCGCAAAACCTCCAATGTGGATGCTTGCTCTTGTGTGGATTATAAGTGTGATAGCACTCGCTGGCCCAACATGGGAGCGCCTGCCGCAGCCGGTTTACCAGTTGAAAATGGGACACGTTATAGTCATAGATATGTCGCTTTCAATGCGCGCTACCGATATGACGCCAGACAGGCTAACTCGCGCTAAATATAAAGCGATAGACCTAGTCAACGCTATTGGTGAAGGTGAAATGGGCTTGGTTGCTTACGCTGGCGATGCGTTTGTCATTAGCCCCTTAACCGAAGACGCAGGAAATATCACAACCCTAATCCCTAGCCTGTCACCGGAAATTATGCCCGTTCCGGGCAGCGACCCTCTCCTAGGTATAGAGAGTGCGTCAGAGCTTCTCACGAATGCCGGATATAACTCAGGCATGATCTACTGGATTACTGACGGAATAGAGTTAGAACAACAACAAGAGCTTCAAGAGTATGTGGCTTCTATTCCTTTTACAGTAAATGCACTTACCGTTGGGACATCTGAAGGCGCGCCTATCCGCCAGCAAAGCGGCGAGCTATTAAAAGACTTCACCGGCAGCATCGTTATACCCAAGTTAAACGAAGGCGCAGTGAAAGGCGTGGTTAAAACGAGCGGCGGACGCTTTGAATCCTTTACATCAAACGACACCGACATTGATGCCCTCGCCTCGGTATCTCTGCTTGATAAAAGCGACAGCGAAGAGAACGAAGAAGAGAGTAATTTACAAGGAGACCAGTGGAAAGAAGTTGGACCTTACTTGCTACTTATACTTCTTCCATTTGCCGCCTTTGCATTCAAACGCGGGTTAGTTTTCATCGTGTTGGTGGGTTTACTTAGCCCCTCTATGATTAAAAACGCCCATGCTTTGCAACGTGCCCAAGCCTCAGAAATTGCTGGCTCGTCACAAAGCATAGGCGCACCAGAAGATACTCTAGAGATGGCAAATAAACCTGATTCACTCTCATGGTGGCAAACGCCATTTATGAATGACAACCAAGAAGCATTAAACAGCTATCAAAGAGGCAAGTACAAAGACGCCGTTAATCAGTTTAATGACGACACTTGGAAAGCATCATCACTTTATAAATCAGGTGACTACGAAGGTGCATTAAATGCCTTCAAAAACATTCCTGGCCCCGAGAGTCTTTACAATCAAGGCAATGCACTGGCAAAACTCGGTAAGCTTGAAGACGCTATTAAGAAATATGATCAGGCGTTAAGCGAAGCACCGGATTTCGACGATGCAAAAACCAACAAAAAGATTGTCGAGGATTTGCTGAAGCAGCAGCAACAGCAAAATCAGGATCAAAACCAGAACGAAAATGGCGATGATGGCGAACAGAGTGACTCGCAGGATAATGGCCAAGATAGCTCTGATAACTCTGATAATTCTGATAACTCTGATAACAACAGGCAATCAGGTGACCAGGACAATCAGGAAGGTTCAAACGAGCAGAATGGTCAGCAAGACAATAATGAGGGTCAACAGTCTGACCAAAGCCAAGCTAACGATGAACAGCAAAGTGGCGGAGATAATTCACAACAGCCTGATGATTCCGAGATGAACAGTCAGAACGAGTCATCAGACTCTCAGCAGCAAAATGCAGAACAAGAGCAGTCTGACCAAGGTGATGATGCACAGCAAGACAGCGCGCAAGCACAAAAAGACGAACAACAAGCAGAGCAGGAAGCACAGGCAATGCAAGGTCAAGAGACCGAGCTTACCGACGCAGAAAAAGAAGAGCTGCAGCGAATGGAGAGTTTAATGCGCCGCGTGCCAGACGATCCTGCATTCCTACTAAAACGAAAAATGCAATTAGAAGCACAAAAACGTCAGCGTCAACGTATGCCTTCAAACCGGAGTGATTGGTAGATGAGAGCCTTATTACAATCTACACTTATAGTTTTTTTATTAACCCTACTCTTAAGTACGGCGGCTTATGCCGATGTACATTCGCTGGAAGCCACCATTGATAGAAACCCTGTCATGTTGGATGAAGCCATTCGCTTAACGGTTACCGCAGACGGCAGCGCGGACAGAGATGCATTCGATAGCTCTCCCCTGCTTAAAGACTTTGTGGTCGGAAGAACATCAGTAAGTAGCCAAACCTCAATTGTCAATTTCGACACCAAGCGCACCACCGTTTGGACCACTACGTTATTTCCTCGTAAGGAAGGCACGTTTACCATTCCTTCATTAACCATTGAGGGAAAATCTACCCAACCTATTCAGGTCAAAGTTATTCCGGTTCAAGAACAAAGTAATGTCGCCCGAGACTATTTTGTTACCACTGACATCGACGTAAAAGAGGCCTATTTAAATCAACAGCTGCTTTACACGGTTAAGCTGTTTCTTTCTAGCAATATTGAGCGCGGCAGCCTACAAGCGCCAGAAATGCAAAATGCGGAAATCACCCAGCTAGGAGAAGATAAACAGTATACAGATATAGTAAATGGAAGACGGTATCAAATTATAGAGCGTCAATTTGCTGTTGTGCCTCAAGCATCCGGTGAATTTGCGCTAAGAGGCCCTATTTTCACTGGCGAAGTTATGGCTGCCAATACTAACCAACGTTTTGGCTTCTTCAACCGCACCCAGCAAATTAATCGGGTTGGGCCCGACATTACGGTGAACATTAAGCCCATTCCTCAGGGGATAGATTACCCTTGGTTGCCTTCTGCAATGGTGCGAGTGGATGAAGAATGGCCACAAGGTGATAGTTTTGTAGCAGGTGAACCAGTCACCCGTATTGTTACGCTAACCGCATTGGGCGTAGTAGAAGAGCAGCTTCCTGATATTCCTGAGTTTTATCCGCCAAACTTTAAGCTGTACCCTGATCAATCTAATACTACGACAGTTGAAAAAGACCAGAGCTTAATTTCACAGCGCCAAACGTCGCTGGCGATCATTCCAACGCAGCCTGGTAACTTTGTCTTACCTGAAATTACTATCCCTTGGTTTAATACGCTTACTCAGCAAACTGAATATGCCACTATTCCCGCTCGTTCAATTACGGTAGCGCCAGCGAGCGGCGCAAATAATGCCAATACTCCGAATAGATTAGACACTCCATCAATCAGTAGTGCAAGCAATGAAGATATTCAAAATGATATACCGTCAACTGCACCACAGACTAACGCTAGTGCTAGCAAAGAGGGTGAACCATTAGACAGCGCTTCAGGTGAATTCAATACTAACGAAAATACCCAGCTTAATTGGATGGTAACTGGTGCACTACTTGTGCTGTTCGTCATAGCGCTTACAGGATGGTTAGTTACCTACAGAAAGCTTAAACAGGCTCAGTTCATGGGACCTGGGATCACTAACAAAACCGGCTCTGCACAGCGCCCCCACTCTTATGCTCAGTGGGATGAAAAAGCACAGTTTCAAAACCTTATGTCAGTAATAAAGGCAAAGGACACACGTTTACTTACGTCTGCTCTTAAGCAGTGGGTAAACGCGTTAACTTCGGGTAAAGCGCAACTTTCGCAGTTTGAAGGAATCAACGCTAGTGTTAATGAGCTCTATGCACTGCGCTTTTCAGCCAATAAAGCTGACGCTAGCACCCAATCTAAACAGGTCATGAAAGCTTTAGATAAACTTTCACATGAAGCTAAGCTTGCCCGCAGCGAATGGAAGCAAAAAAGTGAAGGGAACAATAACACGCTATCTGCCTTATATCCTGCTTCATAAAACGCATTTCATTTGCCAATACACTAGAATTTGCGTAATGAAAGCCCTTGCAATTAGCTAAATCACTGTGACAAGGGCTTCGTAGCAGAAATGATTGCGTTCGAGAAACAGTCGAGCCTTTGAGCCTTATTGTCCTCTTTAAGGCTTATTAACCTTAGAAGCTTTAGCTTATAAAAATAATCAATTAAACGCGACGGGGAATATAATGAAGAAAACACTAGTAAAGCTAACGCCAATTGCGTTGGCCATTACCACGCTTACGGCTTGCTCTCCTGCAAGTGAAACCGCTAAAACAGCGCCAGAACCTATTAAAACAGAACAGCCAGCCGGGCAGTCTGAATCAGAGCGCCTTAATGCGTTCTTCGAACGTACTTTTGAAGAAGATCTTAAGCGTTCGCCATTATTTCAAAGTTACTTGGGTAAAAAATGGGACTATGACAAATGGGATGACATCAGTGACGAAGAAGCTGATGCTCGCATTGCCATCGCCAAAAACCGACTAGAAAAGCTTAATAGTTTTGACACCAGTCAGTTAAGTGAACAGGAACAGCTAAGCTTGCGCCTGTACAAACTAGGTATTGAGCGCGATTTAGCTAACGACGAATTTCGACATCACCGTTACATTGTACATCAGTTCCGCGCCGCGCATACACAAGTGCCTAGCTTCCTTATCAACATTCACAGCGTAAAGAGTAAAGAGGACGCTAAGGCATACATTGGACGACTAGACAATGTACGTACGTACTTTGATCAAGTTATCGAACAAATGAAAGTTCGCGAAAAAGCCGGTGTATTCCCCCCAGCATGGGCCTACGATCAAATGATTGATGCGTCAAAAAACGTGATCACCGGCGCACCATTTGATTCTAGCGAAATACCTTCAACTATCTGGGAAGATTTTCAAAATAAAGTAAATAGCTTGGATGTTACAGAGGCTGAAAAAACGACGTTATTAGGTGAAGCGAAAGCCGCTTTGGTAACATCTGTCATGCCGTCATACGAGAAGTTTATTGAAGAACTCGCTCATCAAAGGGAAATCACGCCTGAAGGCGATGGTGTGTGGCGCTTACCCAATGGTGATCAATGGTATCAGAATCGTCTAAACTGGTTTACCACTACAGACCTAACCGCTGAAGAAGTCCATCAAATTGGCTTAGACAATGTAGAGCGCATACACGATGCAATGCGCGACATTATGAAACAAGTGAAATTTGAAGGCACCCTTCAAGAGTTTTTCGTTTTCATGCGTGAAGACGAGCAATTCTATCTACCTTCAACAGATGAAGGTAGACAGCAATACCTTGATATGGCGAAAACCGCCATAGACGACATGCGAGAGGCGATTCCTGAATACTTTGGTATTCTTCCAGAAGCGCCAATGATTGTTAAACGTGTTGAAGCGTTCCGCGAACAGTCTGCGGGCAAGGCGTTTTATCAAAGCCCAGCGCAAGATGGCAGCCGCCCAGGTATTTATTACGCAAACCTTTATGACATGAAAGCAATGCCTACTTATCAGTTAGAGGCGCTGGCGTATCACGAAGGCATCCCAGGTCATCACATGCAGCGCGCTATTGCACAAGAGCTAGAAGGTGTACCTCAATTCCAGAAATTCTTGAGCTTTACCGCATACACAGAAGGTTGGGGCCTATATACCGAAGAACTTGCAAAAGATATGGGCTTTTATAAAGACCCTTATTCTGATTTCGGTCGTCTAGCCATGGAACTTTGGCGCGCTTGCAGACTTGTGGTTGATACGGGTATTCATGCGAAAAAATGGACGCGTGAAGAAGCCGTAGATTACCTTGTTGAAAATACGCCAAACCCTAAATACGACGCGCAAAAAGCCATTGAGCGCTACATTGCTATGCCAGGTCAGGCTACGGCCTATATGATTGGTAAACTGAAAATTATGGAACTTAGAGAGCATGCCCAAGCTGAACTTGGTGACAAGTTTGATTGGAAAGGCTTCCATGACGAGGTATTGAAGTACGGTCCAGTCCCACTTTCTATTTTAGAAGAAAACATTAATGCTTGGATTACTTCCCAAAAACGTACCTAGTTTTTCGAACTAGGTGCTCTGATCACTGGAAATAAAATGAAAACGCGCCTTTCGGCTAACGAAATGGCGCGTTTTTTATGCCATAGTGAGAAAAAATTAAGTTTTTGGATTTTTTTATGTTTGGGCGAAATAAATCCGATAGTGCTCAGGTCTTATCGGGTATGAAAGCAAAACACCAAAGATATGAAGCATTAGTAAAGGCATTTCACGCCGACATCTACCGCTATGCATTTTGGCTTATCAAAGACCAGAGCATTGCTGAAGATGTTGTTCAGGAAACCTTTTTACGTGCTTGGCGCTCATTAGACGCCCTAAATGATGAAAAAGCAGCAAAGTCATGGTTAATTACCATTCTTCGCCGCGAAAACGCCCGTCGGTTTGAACGCAAACAGTTCGACACAGTAGATATTGATGATTGCCATATTCAAGATGACACACAGCATGCTGATGGGGACTTGAAAGATAGAGAGCTTCAGCGACTATTAGGTGGATTGAGTGTGGAGTATCGTGAACCCTTAATACTCCAGTTGATCTTCGGTTTTAGTGGCGAAGAGATCGCCAACCAGTTAGGGCTTAACAAGAACACGGTAATGACTCGCCTTTTCAGAGCGAGGAATCAGCTAAAAGAGGCATTAGAGAAGCAAAATGAACAGAGAGGTCGTGTAAATGGATGAGTTAGAATTTAGGCGTCGTATCTACGCCGATCCAGAAACGACTGACAGTGATGTTGTAGAAGCGGCAAAAGCGGATGAAAGTAAACGCAGTTTCTGGAATGAACAAAAGCAGTTAGATAAGCAATTAAAGCAAGCATTGAAAGTCGATGTACCAGAGGATCTCGCAAGCAAGCTAATATGGCAGCAGTCTGCAGACGAATTCACCCGTTATAAACGAAGAAGTCGTTGGTATTTAGCCATGGCTGCATCGGTTGCTTTCACTGTAGGTATCGGACTTACCATGTGGTACCACCAACCGCTTAGTATTGGCGGACAAGCACTTGCCCATATGCAGTACGCAGAAATGGAACACGCTCATTCGTTGCTTCCTGTTGATTTGAACATGGTTAACGCAAAGCTAGCAAGCTTTGGTGGCAGCTTTAGCGAAATGCTCGACGGTGTAGAGGTCGCAAACTATTGCCATTTGAGCACAGTTAGAAGCCTTCATCTGATTGTGAATACGCCGCAAGGCAAGATGTCGGTATTCGTAGTACCTGAACGTGGAGATGTCTCCGTTCCAAGCGAGTTTGCCGATGGTCAGTACCACGGAGAGAGCATTAAAATGAAACACGCCAATGTAATGATTGTTGGCGATAAAGATGCTGATTTAAGCGATATGAAAAAGGCGGTGTCAGAAAGGATTCAATTCTCTGCTTAACACACGTTATGTAACTGTAAAGCGTTCCAAAAAAGTGCGTATCTTTAGCACTTCCCTTCGTCGGCCCCCTATGGGCCGATTTTTTTGCCCAAAATTAAGATGAAACCCTGCTCAATAAAACTTATACTCCGACTTAAAGGTTAAAACGTCCGTTTTAATTTCAGTTAATCACTTCATTCACTTACCCGCAGTAAAGAGGTCTCCATCACAATGAGCGCTTGGTTTCGTTTTACAAGGCTAATGATTTGCCTTTTGATTCCTGCAATAGCTTGTTTCACTGTCTTTGCTCAAAGTATAGATATTCCCAACGCACTTAGACTAAAAAAACTTGATAATTATAGTCATATAGCTGCAACGGCAATTTATCATTGGAATACACCTAGCGAGGTGAGCAATGAGAATATCATTGCTATGTTAACGAGCGCCGGTTTGCAGAATGACACGCAAAGTGAAGGCGTGATATTTAGACACTTGTTGGCCACTTATACTGCGAATGATGCTGACTCGCCGAGAATCCCACTTTTCGTTAAAGAGCCTCTATTAGATAAGCATTGGCAAGAGCTTAAGACAATTAAGCCTGAGCTTTTCGCTGCTGCGAAGGCATATTACATTTATGCTAGAGCGGTAAATGATTTTAAAGGCTCTGACCATAGGGTAAATTTTTCTGTTCCTGAACTGCGCCGTTTACAGCGAGAAGCGCTAGAAACTGGGAGTCGACGAGCCACTGCTATAGCTAGCATATGGTTAGCGATGGAACTCACCCTTGCGAACCCAATACAAGCAATTAATGAAATCGAATATGCGTTACCGCACCTTCCTCGATACTCATCAGACAAAAGCTTAGAAAATGCGTTATCAAACGTAATTGCACATGATTGGCTGAGAGGTGCTTACCTGGAACTCTTCGTTCCAAGCAGAGCATTTTTCCACTCAAAAGAGATCATTGAAAGTAAAACGCAAGATAACAACACCATGGTAAAGACTTGGGCCTACTTCTCGGCCATCGATTCATTGTTAATTCAAAATAAGTTTGAAGAAGCATTGGCTATGTCAAACGACGCAATAGAGCATTTGTCCACAGTAACGTCAGTGCACGAAAAGTTGTTGACGTATGTCCAAAGACTTCGTGTAGTAGTGTTTCAAAAAAGCGAAGGATATGAACTGCTAGCGCAAGAAGTCATGACGCAAATCAGGCAGCTTGATACCACAGAGGTAAAACAAAGAACTGAGGAGCTTTCAGCTTACGCAGATGCACTTTACGCTGCGGTATTGAACGATGATGCTAAATTTCAAGACTCCCTTCAGCGTTACCGCAATATCGTTCTGGCTACTATTCCAAATTCGGGTTTTAAAGAAAAAATCAAGCTTAGGTTAGAGCGGGAGCTTTCTAGGCTTTACGATGCTTCGGGTGACTACGAAAAAGCATATGAGCATTCGAAAACCTACAATAGGCTTCTTGTTGAAAAAAACACTGAGCAATTCAAGTTGTCAAATTCTTCGTTTACCGACGGTATTGCGAAAGATATCGAGTTAGCGCGATATCGACAAAAAGAACTCACTGTGCTCAGAAGTGAAAAAGATGGCCTTTCTACCGACAAAGAAGCAATGAAAACCACCATTTTTGCGTTGATTATCACAATTCTCATCATTCTTGCACTATGGCTATGGATTTCAAAACGACAGAGCGACTTGCTAGCTGAGCGTGACTCACTTACCGGTGCTCTCACGCGACGAGCTATGCTAAACAGTTTGAAAAAAGCACTGAAAGGCAATAAAGCGTCCTGTATTGCTCTACTTGATGTCGACAACTTTAAAAAGATTAATGACAAATACGGCCACGTTGTCGGTGATGAAGTGTTGACTACCTTTACGCAGATTATCAAAAACCGAATTCGTAAGTCAGACAAGCTCTGCCGATATGGCGGCGAAGAGTTTTTGATTTACTTTTCCGACTCCGACCAAAGGTCTGCTAAGCGAATTCTGGACGAGCTGAATTTCGCGCTTTCTCGCCAGAAACACTGGAGCAATACAAAAGAAATGTTTTCCGTGAGCTTTTCTTCGGGTCTGTTAGACGTCAACGGAGAAACCAACCTAGACACCATTATCAAGATGTGTGATGAGCTTCTCTACAGAGCCAAAAGAGAAGGTCGAGCGCGCGTTGCATCTTTTCCAATTTAACCTTTCGCCAAACTTTATTTACGAATTACCGTATAGAAAACATGCAAGGTCGCTGACTGACATAGAGACTCTATGTCATAGGTGTTAGCATGAAAGAAAAAACATAGGGAATTTATATGGCTACTGGCACGATAATCTCGTTGGGTTTGTATTTTGTTGTAATGTTAGGGATAGGCCTTTTCGCTTATCGGCAGACAGACACCAACGTAGAAGGCTATATGCTTGGCGGCCGCCAACTAGGCCCCGCGGTAACCGCGCTTTCAGCAGGTGCATCGGATATGAGCGGATGGATGCTCATGGGCTTACCCGGTGCAATGTATGTATCAGGCTTATCTGCTGGCTGGATTGCCGTTGGTTTGACACTCGGTGCTCTGGCAAATTATATGTTAGTTGCTCCACGCCTTCGCGTTTACACTGAAGTAGCCAACAACTCCATTACCCTCCCCGACTATTTTGAAAATCGCTTCGCTGACAACACGCGTTTATTGCGCGTTATAGCCTCTGTGGTTATCGTTGTCTTCTTTACGCTTTACACCTCTTCTGGTGTGGTAGCTGGCGGAAAGCTCTTTGAGACATCATTTGGATTAACTTATGAGACCGGCTTATACGTCACCGCGGGTGTCGTCGTAGCTTATACCCTCGTAGGCGGTTTCATGGCAGTAAGCATGACCGACTTCGTTCAGGGGTGCATCATGTTTGTATCTCTCATTATGGTACCTGCCGTTGTTATTAGCGAGTTGGGTGGAATCGGCGCGTCAATTGACGCCTTAGATACCATTAATCCGGCGCTTTTCGATGCATTTATGGATGCGTCTACCAATGAAGCACTAAGCGTAATAGGCATTGTTTCACTGATGTCATGGGGCCTAGGTTATTTTGGTCAGCCTCATATCATTGTGCGTTTTATGGCGATACGTTCTGTTAAAGATATACCAACTGCGCGCAATATCGGTATGAGTTGGATGATTGTGTCGATTATTGGTGCGTTAATGACGGGGCTTTTCGGCCTTGCCTATGTAACAGGTAACGGAAACGAAATCGATCCAGAAACCGTCTTCATCTATTTATCTCAAATTCTATTCCACCCGCTCATCGGTGGCTTCCTGCTCGCTGCGATTTTAGCGGCGATCATGAGTACTATTTCTTCTCAGCTGTTGGTAACCTCAAGTTCACTAACCAGTGACTTTTATCAAGCCTTCCTAAGACGTGATGCGTCAGATGGCGAGCTCGTTATTGCTGGTCGAGTCAGCGTAGTAGTTGTCGCGCTCGTAGCAATCTATCTAGCTTATGATAGAGACAGCACCATTTTAACGCTTGTAAGTAATGCTTGGGCTGGCTTTGGTGCAGCCTTCGGACCGCTTGTACTATTTAGCCTGTTTAAGCGTGAAATGACTCGCCGTGCTGCATTAGGTGGTATGATCGTTGGTGCAGTGACGGTGTTACTGTGGATTTATCTTCCTATTGAAATCGGCGGCCAAAAGCTTGGTGACTGGATGTACGAAATTGTCCCTGGGTTTATTTTATCTAGCTTAACCATCATGATTTTAAGTAAATCTGGCTCGCCAAGAGAAGGTGTGGTTGATACGTTCGACGCTTTCCAGACCAAATTGACTGAAAGGTAAGCGAACGATACGAAATAACTCATTCGCAACGAAAGTGAATAACAAGCCCTGTTTATGTTACTAAACAGGGCTTTTTTCTTTTTATAGGCCTTGAAAAAAATGGCTTATGCTTCAATTGCATGACAGTTTTATTTATTGGAATAAGATAGCTATTTTAAATAGCAAAATCGCATACTACTTTTGAAATTAAATATGTTATCGTTCTATGCAGAAAAATAACCCATATATAACTTTTTTGTATATAACATAAAATTCGGACTTCAAAATGACTGCTAGTATCCCGTCTGTAACGCATTTGAAACAACTCGAAGCCGAGAGTATCCAGATTTTCCGTGAGGTTGCTGCTGAGTTTGAAAACCCAGTTATGCTTTACTCTGTAGGAAAAGACTCTTCTGTACTGCTTCACCTTGCCCGTAAAGCGTTCGCGCCCGGCAAAATTCCTTTTCCATTATTACACGTAGATACCACGTGGAAGTTTGGTGAAATGATTAAGTTCCGTGACGAACAAGCTAAGAAACACGGTTTTGATTTGCTTGTTCACATCAATGAAGAAGGTGTTGAAGCTGGCGTTGGCCCATTTAGCCACGGTTCAGCAAAACATACTGACATCATGAAAACCCAAGCACTTAAGCAAGCACTGAACAAATATAAGTTCGATGCTGCATTTGGTGGCGCTCGACGCGACGAGGAAAAATCACGTGCCAAAGAACGTGTTTACTCATTCCGCGACAGCAACCACCGCTGGGACCCAAAAAACCAGCGTCCAGAGCTTTGGAATATTTATAACTCTCAGGTTAATAAAGGCGAAAGCATTCGTGTATTCCCAATGTCTAACTGGACTGAGCTAGATATCTGGCAATACATCTACCTAGAAAACATCGATATTCCACAACTTTACCTTTCTAAGCCTCGCCCTGTCGTTGAGCGCGACGGCGTTCTTATTATGGTTGACGACGACCGTATGCCGCTAGAAGAAGGTGAAGTACCAGAGATGCGCTCTGTGCGTTTCCGTACTCTTGGCTGTTACCCACTTACCGGTGCGGTAGAATCAGAAGCAGCTACCCTACCTGAAGTTATCCAAGAAATGCTGCTTACCAAGACGTCTGAACGTCAGGGCCGAGTTATCGACCATGACAGCGCAGGCTCTATGGAGAAGAAGAAAATGGAAGGGTACTTCTAATGGCCACCGACAACGTTGTTTGGCATAAACACGAAGTAAACAAGACCACCCGCTCTGAAAAGCTTGGTCAAACGCCTCGTGTATTCTGGCTAACGGGTTTAAGCGGCTCTGGTAAATCGACATTAGCCAACCTGCTTGAGAAAAAGCTTCACGAGCAGAACAAGCACACCTATCTGCTTGACGGCGACAACGTGCGCCACGGTCTGTGTGGCGATTTAGGTTTCAGCGATAAAGATCGCGTTGAAAACATTCGCCGCATTAGCGAAGTCGCTAAACTTTTTGTCGATGCCGGTACCATTGTGCTTACCGCTTTTATCTCGCCTTTCAAAGCCGACCGCGATTATTGCCGCAGCTTAATGGAAGACGGAGAGTTTGTAGAAGTGTTTATCGATACACCTCTTGAAGTGTGTGAAAAACGCGACCCGAAAGGGCTATACAAGAAAGCGCGTAGCGGTGAAATTAAGGACTTCACAGGTATTGATTCAGCCTATGAAGCACCTGAAGCGCCAGAAGTACACTTAACCTATCAGGATGAACCAGCAGAGCAAACCGCTGAGCGATTGTATGCTTTGCTTCAAGAAAAGGGATTGGTGTAATGACACAGCCTTTAAATAGTCTTGCACAAAAAGTGCTAGCTATCGCCAAAGAAGCTGGCGATAAGATAATGGCCATTTACGAGAAAGACTTCGCCATTTATGAAAAGCAGGATACCAGCCCGCTAACAGAAGCTGACCTTGCCGCACATAACGTAATCGTTAACGCCCTTGAAGCTGAATCTGACCTGCCGATTCTTTCTGAAGAGTCAGCAGATATTTCATGGGAAGAGCGCAAAACGTGGTCGTCATACTGGCTGGTAGACCCGCTAGACGGCACTAAAGAGTTTATTAAGAAAAACGGTGAGTTTACGGTAAATATTGCACTTATCGAAAACGGTAAACCGACCATGGGTGTGGTTTACGCGCCAGCACTAAACAAAAGCTATGTAGGTATTGTTGGTAAAGGTGCGTGGACTGAAGTAAATGGCGAATTTACCGCTATTTCTGCGCGCAAGCACGATGGTGCCGAAGTGTGGAAAGTGGTAGGTAGTCGTTCTCACCAAAGCCCAGAAATACAGAATTTATTGGCACAGCTTAACGGTGAAACCGAGCTTGTGGCGATGGGTAGCTCACTGAAGCTTTGCTTGGTGGCTGAGGGCGAAGCACATCTTTACCCTCGATTAGGCCCAACATCTGAATGGGATACAGGTGCAGCGCACGCAGTCGCACTCGCAGCAGGCGCAAACGTCACCGTACTTGACCCTGAAAACCCATTAGATGACAACGCTGACGCTCTTACGTACAACCAAAAAGAGTCTGTGTTAAACCCCTTTTTCCTTGTGAGCGCATAACATGAACAATGAAAACGAATTATTGAGACAGGACATTCTGTCTTACCTAGAACAACACGAAAAGAAAGACATGCTACGTTTCCTTACCTGCGGTAGCGTAGACGACGGTAAAAGTACCCTAATTGGTCGCTTGCTTCACGATTCTAAAATGATTTATGAAGACCAACTTGCAGCTATCACTAAAGACAGTAAAAAAGTGGGCACTACCGGCGAGAAAGTTGACCTTGCCCTTCTTGTAGACGGTCTTCAGTCTGAGCGTGAGCAAGGGATTACTATCGACGTAGCATACCGCTACTTCTCTACTGACAAGCGTAAGTTTATTATCGCAGATACTCCGGGGCACGAGCAGTACACCCGTAACATGGTAACCGGTGCGTCAACGTGCGACCTTGCTATTATTCTTGTTGATGCTCGCGGCGGCGTTAAGGTACAAACGAAACGTCACTCGTTCCTGGTTTCTCTTCTAGGTATAAAACACGTTATTGTTGCTATCAACAAAATGGACTTGATGGACTATTCAGAAGAAGTGTACAAGCAAATTCAGGAAGACTACCTGAAGTTTGCTGAGCAGCTTGATATTCCTGACATTCAGTTCGTACCTATTTCAGCACTTGAAGGCGACAACGTAGTAGGCAAGAGCGAAAAGACCCCATGGTTTGACGGCACGCCACTTATGGAAATGTTGGAAAACATTGAAATTGGTGAAGACGACAACCTAGAAGATTTTCGCTTCCCTGTACAATACGTTAACCGCCCTAACCTAGATTTCCGGGGCTTTGCGGGTACGGTGGTATCTGGCCAAGTTGCACCAGGTGATGAAGTAACGGCACTTCCTTCTGGTAAGAAATCAAAGGTGAAGCAAGTCGTTACGTTTGAAGGCGACCAAGAGCGCGCTTATGTACCTCAAGCAGTAACGTTAACGCTAGAAGATGAAATTGACATCTCTCGTGGCGATATGATTGTAAAATCAGACAACTTGCCACTGCTTAACACGCAATTTAAAACTCACCTTGTGTGGATGTCTGAAGAGCCGCTAATGCCAAACAAGCAATACTTGTTTAAGTTCGCGACTAAATCAACGCCAGGGGTAGTTGCTCATATCGATAATCAAATTGATGTGAACACGTTGGAAGAAACGGATGCCATGCACTTAAATCTTAACGAGATTGGTGTAGTAGATGTTAAGTTTACTCAACCTGTTGCCTGCGACCCGTATAAGCGCAACCGCCCTACCGGTTCATTCATCGTCATAGATCGCTTGACCAACGGAACCGTTGGTGCAGGTATGATCATTGACGAAATTGCGGGTGACGCACAGCATACATCACCAAACTTCTCTGAGTTCGAGCTTGAATTCAATGCACTAGTACGCAAGCACTTCCCGCATTGGAACTCTGTGGATATCAGTAAACTTTAAGCAGGACTGGAGCAATATGGATGTGACCCAGTTCATCGTACTGGCAGTATTTGCCGGTACGATATGCGCGCTGATCTTTACCAATCAGCGCCCTTCCACTGTGTTTTCTGGTGCAGTGTTAGCTTTACTGGTTACCCAGCAGTTATCTCTTGATGACATCTTGCTAAATTTAACAAACAAGGGTCTTATTACCCTTGTTTTGTTGCTTTTGGTGAGCAGTGCAATTGATAAAACAGCGTTAATAAAACGCCTAGGTAGGAAACTAGTAAGTGCTAACTTTACTCAATCCTATTGGCGCTTGTTTTCACTGACCTTTTTATCGTCTGCGCTTTTGAACAATACTGCTATTGTGGCAAGTCTTATTGGTCCAATTAAGCAAAACCAATATCATCCTGCCTCTCGATTACTGATCCCGCTCTCATACGCAGCTATCTTAGGCGGTACGGTCACCTTAATCGGTACGTCTACCAACCTAATCGTAGACAGCTTTTTGCAAGAGCACGGGCATCCAGGCTTTAACTTTTTTGACTTCACACTTTATGGCACCGTAGCGGGTTTAAGCTGTGGTCTTCTCATGTTTTTGTTACTGCCTTTGCTACCTCATATTGGCAATAAGAGTAATAACTATCACGAGTATATGGTTGAAGCCGAAGTGGAATCTGGTTCAGAGCTCATAGGCAAAACCGTAGAACAAAACCATTTACGTAACTTACCAGAACTCTTTTTGGTAGAAGTGGTGCGCAATGGCAACCTGATATCTCCTGTTGGGCCTGACCTGGTCATTCTGGAAAACGACAAACTGATCTTCTCTGGCAACGTTCAAAAGCTTGATAATCTTAGCCACATAAAGGGGCTAAGCATGTTTGCTGAGACCGATGGGGTATTGCGTGAGAGCTTAACCGAGGTAGTTGTTGCCAATCGCGCTCAAGTTATTGGGCAAACCATTAAAAAACTTGGCTTTAGAGCCCTGTTTGATGCGGCTGTTGTAGCCATTCGCCGCGATGGAGAGCAGCTGTCAGGCAAGTTAGGAGAAATTAAGCTTCAAGCAGGTGACTTCTTACTTTTAGCTACAGGCCCAGACTTTGCGACTCGTCAAAATTTAAATAAAAACTTTTTTATTTTGTCAGAGCAAAAAATCGCCCGCCCACTAACCAACAAGCAAGAGTGGATTACCCTTGGCGGCTTCCTTTCCACGGTGTTATTGGCTGCAACTAATGTCATTTCACTGGCTATTGGTCTGCTGTTTTTAGCCGCTGTGCTAATTGGCGTAAGGGTAACGTCAAACGGCGAAATGAAACGAAATTTACCGTTGAATTTGATTGTTGTGATTGTAGGCGCGCTAAGCCTGGCAACCGCATTAGAAAATTCAGGGGTTATTAATATAACCACCGAGGCACTTATGCCGGTGTTGTCGGGTACTGACTGGTTCATAGCATTGTTAGTCATCTACTTGCTAACACTGGTTTTAACAGAGTTCGTTACCAACAACGCTGCTGCAGCGTTAATGTTCCCGTTTGCCTACGGGTTAGTGCAAATCATTGGCGCACCGCTAATGCCATTTGCATTAGCGGTAGCATTTGCAGCAAGTGCCAGTTTTATTTCACCATTCGGCTATCAAACCAACTTGCTTGTTTATAATGCGGCGAATTATAAGTTTTCGCATTTTATAAAAATTGGACTGCCTATTTCGCTGTTGTATAGCACCATAGTTTTGACACTGCTTAATATTACTTATTTGTAAGGTCTTGCGGCGCGTTTTGAGAGGACATAGAAAATCACCAAAGATAGAGCAGCAATCAGCAGTATTACGTAAAGGGAAGCGAACGCTTCCCTTTTTTTATTTATAACCTTTCAATACATTCATTTTCTCTTACAAATATCAAGATGTTGTGCTGTACAACATCTGTAGCCAACAGTAATCTATAACTCAATTTATTGCCTGCCTGTTGGCAAGCTAACAATGATCATGGCTTTACCCAGAGCCAGAGTAATAAGAAAAACGAAATAGGAGCAAGGGATGCACAATGTAACGAACCCCTTTCAAGCGTGTAACGATATTTTCTTCAAGCCTAATGGCGTATTTAAAGCAGTAGGTGAAAACAACAATTGGAGCTGGATGCCATTTATATTGATCATGGCAATTTCGCTTGTTTCCCAGTACTTGTA
>NZ_JAFLMX010000325.1:0-10339 GCF_017849675.1 Alteromonas sp. AO-Serp | reverse complement strand
TTCGTAATGTAGATAATGGGAATGTGGTTTGCAGTTGGTCTAACGCCATTTGAAACAAGCTGTTTGCTGGCGGGTTAACAACATTGTCAGTCAGATTTATTTCAGCAATGCGGTGCGATGAAGTATCTAAGGGTGCGTGTACTTTGGAGGCGCTTGCTACGAAAGGTAGAGCCGCTGCTACCGCAGCATATATAAGGGTTCTTTTTTTCATTATTCAATCCTTAAAATTTGGAGCTATCAATGCGTTCAGCGTTAATACTGAGCAACGACTAGATAGCGTTAACCAAATTAGGATCGAGCAAAAAACGCCCATCCACCATAGGGGTTAACCACTAGAGTTAACTGCACCAACCAGATGTGGGAAAATGAGATAGTTAATTGCGCTATTAACTTATTACAGGCTAATTAGGAATCAGAGAGCAGAGATAGTTTGCGTTCATATTCGCGAGACAACCACGAAGAAGCTTCGTCAATATCTGTGAAAAAAAGATAATCCATACTTTTGAGCTCGGGGATCCTCTGAAACATTATTCCGCGTATAACAGGTCCTTCATAAACATAAGCTTTCGCGATTAATCCCATATCAGGGAGCCGTTTTATAATACGCTTGAGTATGTCGAAGGCCTCAGGAGTTGCACCTTCAACTTGGCTAATATCTGCCAGAAGGGAAAAGGGTCGTTGATTCAGTCCTATGACTAGTTTAAAAAGGCGATCGCTGTAGTCTTCCGCACTTTTTTCATTAAACGCGCCATAGAGTCGAGTGGTGACTACTCCGTTCTCGTACGAAATTGTTGATGAGCTCAGTATTTTTGGCATAGCCTACTTTCACAATTACTTCCTAGGTTAATAGTAAACGATAAGTTTTCGTAAATGCGAATACTCTTAAAGTTTAGGTTTATTTCTCAGCCAATGTTAACAGCGGTTCGTTATTGGGAAAGCGTTCAAGCCCCTGTTTTAGAATTGTATTTGCCTTCTCGGGCATGTTGTTTTCGCGCAAAGCTAATACGTAGTTGTGAACATAAACATGTTGGTGCTGCCCCACTTCATAGCCTTTCTCAAACCAAGCCACTGCTTGGTTGTCGTTTTGCTCTAAGTAATAATTGGCAATCAGGAAATAACTTAACCAGTACGTTGGCCATGTATGCGACGCGGTTTCCAAAAACGCCAATGAACGCGCTTTATCTCCCACTTTAAGCATGTCGTAAGCCGCACTTACATAAGTGAACGGTGTCATCTCAGGCGAGGTTACATTAGGAGGAACTGGTGCCAAATACCAGTAATTTCCTCTTCCCCACGTTCTTTCAAAAAGCTCAAGCGACATTTCGTGATTAGGCGTAAGGCCGGTATGTAAAGTAACCGTCCCCTTATCACTATCGAACCCAATAACAACAGCGTAGTGCCATTGGGGTAATAACTGGATGGACAAATTTTGAAAAACAATCACTGGGATATCGTCTTTAACTAACGACATAATTGACGTTAACGTGCCTCGCCCAGTATATGGCAAAAAACCAAATTGTCGGGTAGCGCTCACCATTTCTAGTTGTAAACTCCCTTCTTTACTGGGAATGAATAACTTAGGCGCAATGTCATTTGGAGAGGTGCTTTCACCATAGTAACCAAACACTTCAGATAGTGTGGTAGGCCCGCAATAAAACTGTTCTTGGGGGAAAAACGGAACAGATTGAATAGTGTGAGATTCAGGTAAAGAGGCTAGTCCCTCTTGCCGCAGCTTGTCAGCTTGAGGTGTGGACTGACAGCCTGAAAGCAAAAATAGAAGCGAAAGGCCTGCTAACGCGCAGGCCTTTTTAACTGAATTGATCATTCAATTAGCTGTTCACTGGACGAATAAATGGGTAAACGTCAGTTACACCAATTAGGTCCAAAATTGCGATAATAGCAAGTACGGTAAGCACTGCGCCCACAACGCCACCCGCTGGCGCTTGATTAATTTCATCATTTAATTGGGCAATTTCGCTGTCGGTCATGCCGTTGATTCTGGCGATAGCTTGGTTGCTATCTACACCTAAGCTAACCAATTTACTCTGCACGTCTGCACGATTAACCATGTCAATTAGCTGCTGCTTATTGTAGTGAGCGGCTTGAGTTTGCATTACGGAATCTGAGCTAATTGCTTCTGCATGCACGCTGCCTGACATTAAAACCGTTGCCGAAAAGCAACCAATCGCAATTTTTTTCAAAAATTTCATGATGTTTCCCTCTTTAAAATGCCCAGTTTTATTCTTCTTTTGCGTTACCTAACTCACGATAAACTAGAGTGAAATAAAACTTCGCACTGATTCAGCAGACGCATTTGCGCTCTGCGGTTTATTTTCAGTAGATAAGAACAGCAAGATTAAGACCAACTAAAAATGCCTTTTTTTCATAATAGACAAGATTCCATTTTTTCTCTTTAAAATAACGATTTAAGTGAGCTTTATACGAAGAATGCAGATCAAAGCTTTGTTCGTTAATTCTGCATTGATGCATCACCGCGCGCTGACTTTTATGTAATATTTTCTTTATGCTGGAATTATTTGCTTGCCACTAATATAAAAGAAGCAACAAACAATAAGGGGCACTCTGTGGAATGAGCGGGTGTTTCGAAACGCCTATTTCACGCCTCATACCATATGGAGTTAAGTTTGAGGTGCAATTTTTGACAAAAACACGCTATAAAAGGTTAATACTTTTTTTAGCGTTGGGTGAAATGCGCATCAAGCAGAATCTCATTTATTGGGTATTGGTAGCGACTGTCTGCTGTATTAGTGCATGCAGTTCAGATAAGTTTATGCGTAAAAAAGTATCCCCTTTGTCTTTGGCCGGTGCTTATGGATATGGCTATTTGCCCGACTTAAGCCACTTCGACAACATACAACTGGCTGCTCGGTGCACCTCGTACGAGCAAAGTACTACACTAGATATTGCGCTTGCGCTCGATTGCTTTATTACCTTGTTAAAAAGAGACAGTCTTTCCGATGCGCATCGTGCTATAGGGATCGACGGGTATAACCTCGCAGTAAACAAGTTATTCCGTCTTAGACATACAACTGACAACTTAATTCAGGTTAACTACTCGGGCCCAAGCGAGCTCGTTTTAGTTTCAGAAATAGAAGCCTTAGACGCTCGCCTCTCTCCTAAGGTATTTGGTGAACTTGGCGGTGCGGCAGTGGCTCGAATTAGCAACCAAGCACAGAATGGCCGTAGCCTTGACCTAAACTATCCACTAGAAGGTATCTACTCGCCTTACTCCCTTCAAGTTGAGTCGGTTGCATTGAAAGGGCTTAGAATTCACATATCCTTGCAAGCCCAACACGTCGATGTGCCTACCGAAATACTGGTTGGAAACAACACATACACGCAACGGTACTCACCTGCTGCCGCTTACCTTTCCCTATTACAAAATGCCGACATCCATAATTTCAGCTGGCTAGGATTTATTAATGCACAAGACGCTGAAAAGAGAATGGGAGTCTTTAGTATTGGAGAGCTTTCTTCAGTCAAAACCCCGATTATTATGATTCATGGCCTCAATTCAGACCCGTTAATTTGGCGGTATCTCACAATGGCTATTTTCAATGACGAAGAATTATCTCAACACTATCAGATATTGCACGTGTACTACCCATCAGGCCCTCCTCCTTTCTATAACGCCATGCGAGTTCGCAATTTACTGTACAAGCTAAACCAGCGGATAGCGTCATCGGAAGGCGCTTCTTCATCTGCGGTATTGATAGGGCATAGTATGGGCGGCGTAATCGCAAAGCTGATTTCAACGCATTCAGATAACACGTTATGGGATACTACTTTCACAGAGCCTCCAGAAGCGCTACTTGCTGAAGGCGATGAAATGTTGCGAGATATATTTATATTTAGTCCTGTGTATAAAGAGAATACGGTGTTTTTTCTCGACACTCCACACCGAGGCTCAGAAATAGCTAATAGCCTTATAGGATCGTTAGGCTCTTCACTCATCACACTCCCTTTTAGTTTTAAAGCGCTATTTAAAAACTTTATCGAAAAAGTAGGCGTGAGCAGATTAACCGTTGCTATGCTTCCTATCTTGCAAAACTACGGGCCAGATAGCGTCCAAGTGTTGCGCCCCGATCACCCGCTGATGACAGCGTTAGCCGACATTCCTGTAGAAGGCGAGAGCTATTCTATTATTGGCTCAACCAGTACCTTGTATTGCCAGTCAGAAACAGAATGCGCTGCTATAACTGACTCTGTCGTCAGTTATAGCAGCGCATATTTACCTGAGGCAAAAGACACAACAATTGTTAACTCGTCACATAACTCATTCAAAAGCAGTCAGGCAATCGAGTTTATACTTGATAAGCTTCGCCAAAAGCACATCAGCGCAAAAACTGTTCAAAATTCCCTCGACATGTAGCCCTCAATTCCTTATAGTGCGCGCGCTTTTATATATTAGTGAAGTGACAACCGCTTTCACTACTATCTCTTCTCATCGTTTTACCCCTGGATACCTGTTTTGATTACCACCGCAAATATCACAATGCAGTTTGGCTCTAAGCCATTATTTGAAAATATTTCCGCAAAATTCGGCAACGGCAACCGATACGGCCTAATTGGCGCAAACGGTTGTGGCAAGTCTACCTTTATGAAAATTCTAAGCGGTAAACTTACTCCATCGTCGGGCAACGTTTCTATGGCGCCAGGCACAAAGCTAGGTATCTTGAGTCAGGACCAGTTTGCGTTTGAAGAGTTTAGCGTAGTCGATACCGTTATCATGGGTGACCGTGAACTATGGGAAGTTAAACAAGAGCGCGACGCCATTTACAGCAAGGCTGAAATGAGCGAAGAAGATGGCATGCGCGTGGCGGACTTGGAAACCCAATTCGCCGAGATGGATGGTTACACTGCTGAAGCACGCGCTGGCGATATCTTAAACTCTGCAGGCATCGACGAAAGCTATCATTTTGGTTTAATGAAAGAAGTCGCACCTGGTAAAAAAGTACGTGTGCTTTTGGCGCAGGCATTATTTGCTGAGCCTGACATTCTGCTTCTAGACGAACCAACCAACAACTTGGATATCTACACCATCAGTTGGCTAGCTGAAGAGCTGAACAAACGTAAATCGACCATGCTTATTATTTCGCACGACAGACACTTTCTAAACTCTGTATGCACGCACATGGCCGATATCGACTATGGTGAGCTGCGCGTTTATCCGGGTAACTACGACGACTACATTCAAGCTGCCATGCTCGTTCAAGAACAGCTTCATGCAGAGAATGCTAAGAAGTCAGCGGAAATTGAAGAGCTACAGAGCTTCGTAGCGCGATTCTCTGCCAACGCATCGAAAGCGAAACAAGCCACCTCGCGTGCCCGCCGTCTTGAGAAAATTGAATTAGCTGAGGTAAAAGCGTCTAGCCGTCGTAAGCCTTATATTGTATTTAACCAACATAAGAAGCTTCACCGACTTGCTATTACTCTTGAAGAGCTAGGGCATAGTTACCCAGATCTTCCGCTATTCGACAATGCTAACTTGCTATTAGAAGCAGGTCAGCGCCTGGCGATTATTGGTGAGAACGGGGCCGGCAAAACCACGCTTTTGAAGTGTTTGGTTAATGACATTGAACCTACCGCAGGTAGCTATAAGTGGGCTGAAAACGCTGCGATTGGTTACATTCCGCAGG
The DNA here is from genome assembly GCF_017849675.1 of Alteromonas sp. AO-Serp. NCBI lineage: Bacteria > Pseudomonadati > Pseudomonadota > Gammaproteobacteria > Alteromonadales > Alteromonadaceae > Alteromonas > Alteromonas sp. AO-Serp. The sequence goes on along the minus strand of NZ_JAFLMX010000325.1, from coordinate 4,679 downwards.
ATAACGCTAAATACTTTGCCGAAGATATCACTATGTTTGAGTGGATGAGCCAATGGCGTAGCCCCAAACACGATGACCTGCAAATAAAAGGTATGTTAGGACGTTTGCTATTTACGTCTGACGACTTCAACAAACGCGTGCAGGTATGTTCTGGTGGTGAGAAAAACCGTTTGCTGTTCGGAAAGCTAATGCTTCAAGACATCAACGTATTGGTAATGGATGAACCCACTAACCACATGGACATGGAGTCGATTGAAGCCTTGAACAATGCGCTATACAAGTTTGATGGCACTGTTATTTTTGTTAGTCACGACCGTGAATTCGTTTCGTCACTGGCGACGCAAATCATCGAAATTAAAGACAAGAAACTGAATCACTTCGATGGAAACTACGAAGAGTTTTTGGCGCATAAAGAAAACGCGTAATTATATATCGATGCCTTCATCAATAGATGAAGTGAGCCACATAACAAAACGGGCACTTATTTAAGTGCCCGTTTTTTGTTTCAGTATATCAAAAGCTTACTGACCAGATAAATACTTACCAACCGCTGTCGCTAAGCGGTCAAAGTAGTTAACAATCGTATTTTTAATTGGCGCTAACTCTTGTTCCGTTATTTCATCAAAGTTATCTGGCGGTGTGAAATCTTCAACACGCTCATTTTTTAGCGCATCGTCTTGAAATTCGGTAAACACTGGCAGCGTTAAGATATCAACTGGCTTGTCTAAACGCTCAATACTAACGTTAAAGCTTGCCGAAGCAATATAGTGATCGGTCCCCAAAAAACTACGCGTAAACAGTCCGAACCCTTTGCTTCGATGCTCTGAACATCCATAAGTACCGCACTCGGTAATAGCCACCGTCGGCGCTTCTTCAACGATAATCACAGTGGCAATGCCTTTGTTTAACAACGATTTTCTTAACGTGTTTTGTTTGTCATTGAACGCCCCGTTATTTCCTTCACCCATCACAAAATCTAGGGCGCCTGCATCGTCAACCATAGAAGAGATATCCACCGCAGTGAAACGACTGTTTTGCTCAATGGCTTTTTTGAATGTGCTATACAGCGTGTTGTTCAATTGCCAGTCGTAGCTATATTCTTTCGTAAAATTGTTAAATTTAGTGGTACCGATGTGCGTGTGAGTGGGAAACTTTTTAGCGCTAACCCATACCCCAACTTTTTGTTTTGGTGGCGCAACTGGCTTGCTAACTGGCTCTTTAGTCGATTCGCCTTTCGTGGTTCCATCATTTACGCTGTCGCCATCTTGCACCACATCTTCTTGCTCTGTGCTTTCAGTTGGCGTGGCTTCCTCGCTATTAGGTTGAGAAGGAACGCTTTCGCCAGAATCCATACCTCGTTGCGTAACACACCCTGCAGCCAACATTAATACGGCTAACAGAACAGTAAACTTTGTCACAAACTTCATAACACTTCCTTATTTCAAAGCCATTTAAGTTAATACTAAATTTCTACCTAAAAGACCATTCTCATATTACTGAAAACGTGGGTCAGTGCATTGGCGGAATTAAGCAGTAAAAAGTCTGCGCGCTGACCTTCGGTAATGCTGCCTATGTCACTATCTAGCCCCATAAATTGAGCCGGCGTGGCACTCGCCATTTTGCTCGCATCTTCTAACGTTACACCGCAATCATTGTGCGTATTCAAAACTGCACTATGCATATCTAAGCACGAGCCAGCCAGTGTTTTGCCATCTGGCGTAGTAAGTTTATCGCCATGCCTAACGATCTCGGTATTAAAAAAGTGAAGACGCTCAATATCACTGCCCACATGCGCCATGGCATCGGTAACCAACATGGCGCGGTTGGCAGTTTTCACGTTTAATGCCAACTCAGCACTTTTGCGGTGTAAGTGGTGATGATCGATAATAAAACCACAATATACTCTGTCATTAAGCAACGCGGCACCAACGGCCCCTGGCTCCCGGGAGGTTAATGCAGACATAGCGTTGTACAAATGCGTAAAGCCTGTAGCTCCCGCGTCGATAGCCGCCTGGACTTGCTCATAGCTGGCATTGGTGTGCCCAATTGCAACCACAACTCCTTCAGCAACCATTTCTTTTATGAAGCTAGTACTCACCGTTTCTGGTGCGACAGTAAGTAAGACTTTACCAATATCTTTGCGACATAAGGTTGCAAGCTCTGCGTCAGAAGGCGTTCTTATAAATTGTGCTTCGTGCACACCCTTTTTTGCTTTACTCAAAAAGGGCCCCTCAAAGTGAATCCCTTTTATTAACGCTTTAATGCACTCTGGGCCGCCCGCCATTACTTCCGCAATGGCATCCGCCGCCTGAGCCATTGTTGAAGCATTATCGGTAATGATAGTTGGCAACAAGGACGTTGTGCCGAAACGAAGATGAGCCAGCGCCATGGTTTCTACTATAGCGGCAGAAGGGCTATGGTTAAAAAGCACACCACCACCGCCGTTCACTTGCGTGTCGAAATAACCGGGAATGAGCTTTCCGTTGTAAATACTACTGAGCTCTGCTGAGGTCGCATCGCTAATACTGACTATCTTGCCGCTATCAGCAGTAATGGTTTGGTTTTCAAGCCAACCTCTTGGCGTTAAAACCTGCTCGACAGTAATTGATTCTATCATTCGCTTTTTACTCTTTTGGCAAAGCTGATAGCGCCATATTCAGCACTTTTTAGCGGCGCTGTTAAGTTAGAAGAGATAGAAGACGAAAGTAAAGGCGTGTAAACATCAGCGAGACCGCCAACCAAACATAGCGGCAATGTAGAAGCCTGATTAATCAATGCTTCACCCAACTGATTGAGGTAATTTGCTCCCTTTCGAATAAGAGAGGTTGCGGCGGCACACTGGTCTCGATAAGCCTGTATAACCACTGGGGCAATATCACCAAAATCTGCAGCGTTGTAATTTGCCACCAAGGTCACTAATTGCTGAGGTGACGCTAAATTAAGGTGTTCACAAACTCGGTTCTTTAGTTCACTAACGGGCTCTACGCCGTCATAAGAAAGCAGTACATGCTTTATAGCTGATAAGCCCAACCACGCACCACTTGCATCATCGCCAACTTGCAGACCGTAACCACCTTTGTCAGTAAATATACCCTTGTCGTAACGGGTTGCCGCTGAACCTGTACCGCAAATAATAAGGGCTCCAGACTGATTTTCGTGCGCGCCCAAACAAGCGGCGTGTAAATCACTTATCACCACGGTATCGGCAAATGGGTTGTCTAACGCCAAAAAAGACTGCTTTGCTTGCGGAATATTCGCTCCTGCCAATCCAGCAGCTAGCAACACTTCTTCACATGTAATCGGCAACGCAGCACTTTCTATTGCGTCTAACGTTGCGTCTATTACCGAGCCCATTGCTTGTTCGGGGTTGGTCATTATATTTGCAGGGCCTGCCGCCCCTTCACCTAATGTATTGCCATCAATATCTTGCAACAATGCACGGCACCGGGTGCCACCACCGTCAATACCCACTACATATTTGTAACTCACGGGTTACCTGCTTCTCTAAACTATTCAATACAACTTGTTGTATGCACTTTACCACACCGATTTCACAGAATAACTTGCTTTCTTGCCAGTAACGCAGCCTTTCACGTTACCTGAAGGCCCTTATACCAATCCGCATAGATAATTGCCCACTCAGAAGGCACTGCAAAAACGTACAGCTTAGCTCAATAGGCACAAGTGAATATGATCGAAGAACACAGCAGAGCAGTATCTTGATTAAAAAGGAAATTTACCTATGAATTTAAAAACCGTTATTGGCGCAATAACTCTAGCTTGTGTAGGTGTTAGTTCTACTCCTGCTTTTGCACAACAAGCTGGCGCTCAACAGCCTCAGGGTTGGATGTGGGGTTTTGGCGTCGCAGCATCGCAAGATGTATATACCGACTTTGATAATCGCGTTGTTCCTATTCCTATTATCGGCTACACCGGTGAAAAGTTACGCGTTTACGGACCATTTATTGGCTATGAACTTTTTCGCGAAAGTGGCTTTACTCTTGACGCTCAGCTTGTCCCGATATTTGCAGGTTATGAAGAAGATGACAGTGCCGTATTTACAGGTATGGACGACAGAGATTTTAGCTACGCGGCTGGAGTTGGGCTTAACTACAACACGGGTAGCTGGGTTTATTCATTGTCAACCAATGCCGATATTCTTGGTAAGTTTGATGGCTACCAAGCGTCCGCCCGTATCGGGAAAAGGTTTAGAATAAATAACTTCATGATCGAGCCGTCTATAGGCGTAAACTACCAAGACAGCAATTACGTCGACTATTACTACGGCGTACGCCCTGAAGAAGCCACAGCATTTCGAAGTGCATATAACGGCGATAGCGCGCTCAATACGGAAGTACGCGTTGCCATCTCGACCCGGCAGTTTCTGGGCGGCATGACCCGTTTAGAAGTTGGCGCCACCTTCTTTGACGATAGCATCAGCGATAGCCCACTGACAGACGATGATACCGCGCTTAACGCCATGCTGGTTTATACACGCTTTTTCTAGACTATTGCTAATAGCCTACTCTACAACCGGGTGGATAGATTAAATACAAGGTGTTAGCATCAAAGAAGCCCTCTTGTAAGAGGGCTTTTTAATATTGAGTTAATGCGTTTCGCTACGCGGGCTTTTTAAACGCTAGCGTTTCCCACAGTGGTACCGTAGACAAACTATGTTT